>JABUTQ010000183.1 GCA_021443605.1 Bacteroidales bacterium
ATAGACCTGCCGGTCAGCTATATCGACAACCACTCCCACGGTGATTTGATGAGCCGTATGACAAACGACATCGAAAATATCTCGCAGACTATCTCGCAATCGTTCGTCACCCTGATTTCCGGCACCCTCACCATCCTCGGCACAGTGACGGTGATGATTGTCTATTGCTGGCAACTTGCCCTGCTGAGCTTCATTTCAGTTATCGGTACGGTGCTCGTCACCAAGCTGATGTCCAAGAAAGTACGGCAATATTCGCGTGAAAAGCAAGAGTATCTCGGCACCCTGAACGGAATAATAGAAGAGACCGTAACCGGCTATCGCACAGTCGTTGCTTATAATTACCAGAAAGGAACTATTGAGGATTTCAACAAATCATCCGACTTCCTCACCCGCTCCGGCATCAAGGCAGACACTTTGAGCGGCATTATGGGCCCTTTGATGAACTCTATCGGAAACATCGGCTTTGTGATAATTGCCGCCTTCGGAGGATATTTCGCCATCAACGGTCTGATTTCCATAGGTGTAATATCGGCCTTTATCGTATATGCAAAGCAGTTCAGCCGCCCCATCAACGAATTGGCGCAAGTCTATGGCAGCCTTCAGACGGCCGTGGCGGCATCGGAGCGCGTATTCAAGATATTGGATGCCGAAAAAGAGGACAACGGAGGAGACATTCCCCTTGGAGAGATTCACGGAGATGTATGTTTCGAGCACGTCAACTTCTCCTATACACCTGAAAAACAAGTGCTTTCAGACTTTTGTCTTGATATTCCCGCAGGGAGCAAAGTGGCATTGGTAGGGTCTACCGGCTGCGGCAAAACCACCGTGGTGAATCTTCTTATGCGCTATTACAACCCCGACAGCGGGCGCATCCTGATAGACGGGCGCGACATTGCCTCCATCCCTACTGACGAGTTGCGCAACAATATGTCCATCGTCCTTCAAGACACGGTGTTGTTTACCGATACCATTATCAATAACTTGAAGTACGGGTGCGAATCCCCATCCCAAGAGCAGGTGGATATGGCCATTCAAATAAGTGCCTGCAGCGAAATGGTTAGTACCCTTCCCGAAGGGCTCGACACTATGCTCAGCCCCGCCGGCACGAATCTGAGCCAAGGTCAAAGGCAGCTTCTGGCCATTGCAAGAGCCTTTGTTGCCGATCCCAAGATACTTATACTCGATGAAGCAACCTCAAGCGTGGATACCCGCACCGAGAAAAACATACAAAACGCGATGTCCACGGCAATGAGGGGACGCACAAGCATAGTGATTGCCCACCGCCTCTCCACCATCAAAGACGCAAACCGCATCATAGTGATGGACAAGGGGCGCATAGTGGAGAGCGGCACACACGAGGAGCTTCTCGCAAAACAAGGACGATACCACGAATTATATATGACACAATATGCAGGATATGAAATTTAGAAGAATTTTTGCTTCGGTGCTGATTGCAACTGCATTCGGCTCGCAGGCATACGCCCAAATGCCTGAAAACAACTACTTTCCGTTCATTCAGCAACCCGTAAAAGAGAACACGAAAATATATTATGAGGTGCCCAAGACACCCCAAAAGATAACTTTTGCCGGCGAAGAGATAGACCTCTCCACCACCGACCGTCACGAGAGGATGGACCGCGAGATGCTCGCCTTCAACTATTCTCATCAGCTGACAATCCTTATGCTCAAACGCACCACCCGCATCTTCCCTCAGGTAGAGCCTATCCTCAAGGAATACGGCATCCCGGACGATTTGAAATACCTTATGGTGATAGAGAGCAACCTTGTCCCCACCATCGTCTCTCCGGCAGGAGCGGCGGGGCTTTGGCAGATGATGACTGCAACCGGAAAGCAGTACGGTCTGGAAGTGAGCGAAACCGTCGATGAACGCTTCCATATCGAAAAGGCCACCAGAGCCGCCTGCCGCTATCTCAAGGAGGCTTACGAGAAATACGGCGACTGGATGAGCGTCTGCGCCAGCTATAATGCCGGCCAGGCACGCATCTCGAACGCACTGGAAAAACAGATTGCAGAAACGGCAATGGATCTCTGGTTGGTTGAGGAGACCAGCCGTTATATGTACCGTATCCTCGCCGCTAAACTTTTCCTTGAAAACCCCGCCGAGTATGGATTCAAACTTGAGAAGGAGGATTATTACCAATATATCCCTCCAAAAGAGAAGGTCAAAGTCACCGACACCATAAACGATCTTGCCGCCTTTGCCCGCAGCCACGGTGTCTCCTACCTCGCCCTTCGCACCGCAAACCCCTGGCTCAAAGGCTTCACCCTCTTGGACAAATCACACAAAGAATACACAATCCTCATCCCGCAAGAATAATGAATAATTTTGTCAAACTATTAATAATAAGCATAATAGCAATATTTGCAGCCGGATGCACGAGCCATTCTGAAATAAAAGTCTGCTCGTTCAACATCCGCGTCAGCTCCGACGACAGCTTCGACGGAGAATACAGCTGGCTCTACCGCAAGGATGCCGTTGTGAAATTCATCAACGAAGAGAAACCTGACCTGATAGGCCTCCAGGAAGCCCTCAAAAGGCAGGGAGACTATCTTGAATCGCAGCTCACTGACTATACAAAATTTTGCGTCAGTCGCACGGACGGTGTTGAGAACGGCAATTCCGAAAGCTGCGCCGTGTTTTACCTCACGGAGCGTTTCGAACTTGTGGAAGAGGATGCCTTTTGGTTGAGCGAGACTCCGGAAAAGCCTTCAAAAGGTTGGGATGGAGCATATTACCGCCTCGTCACCTGGATTCATCTAAAAGATAAGATTACAAAACGGGATGTCTTCCTTTTCAATACCCATTTCGACCATATCGGTGAAACCGCAAGGATGGAATCCGGCAAGCTCATCACGCAGAAAATCAATGAATTGACTGCCAATATCAAATCTCCGGCAATCTTTGTTACAGGAGACTTCAACGGCACTATAGACAACCCTTGTATGAAACCCCTTTTGGACAATTTTGGTTATGCCCGCCTCGATACACAAACTGAAGATGCTGAAACAGGCACTTTCAACTTTTGGGGCGAGAGTGCAAGCATCATAGACCATATCTTCTTCAAAGGAGTGGAGGGAAAAGAATACAAGGTAGTGAAATCAGACTACGGAGTGCCGTATATATCTGACCACTACCCTGTTATATTCAAAGCTGGGCTTTAACCCGACAATCGGGAGAGCCTATCTCAGTTTGGCAAGCAGACTGCGGATTGATACCTTTTCGTCGATGATTGAGTGTAAAGACGAAATCGGGACACGCTCCTGCTCCATTGTATCGCGGTAACGGATTGTCACGCAATTGTCTTTGAGTGTATCGTGATCGATTGTCACGCAGAACGGAGTGCCGATGGCATCCTGACGGCGATAACGCTTGCCGATACTGTCTTTTTCATCATACTGGCAATTGAAGAGATACTTCATATCGTCCATAATTTCGCGGGCCTTCTCAGGCAGACCATCCTTCTTCACAAGCGGGAGCACGGCGACCTTCACCGGGGCGAGCGGAGCGGGAATGCGGAGCACAACGCGAGTCTCTCCATTCTCCAAAGCCTCCTCGCAATATGCACTTGAGAGGACAGCGAGGAAACAGCGGTCCAGACCGATAGAGGTCTCGATAACGTACGGAACATAACTTTCGTTCTTCTCAGGATCAAAATATTGAATCTTTCTTCCGCTGAATTTCTGATGATTGCCAAGGTCAAAGTCGGTACGGGAGTGAACTCCTTCAAGCTCCTTGAAACCAAACGGGAATTCAAACTCGATATCGGTGGCGGCGTTTGCATAGTGAGCCAGCTTGTCGTGGTCGTGGAAGCGGTATTTCTCATCTCCGAGACCGATGGTCTTATGCCAGGCAAGACGAGTCTCCTTCCATTTCTTGAACCACTCGAGTTCCTCGCCCGGACGGACAAAGAACTGCATCTCCATCTGCTCAAACTCCCTCATACGGAAGATAAACTGACGTGCAACTATCTCATTTCTAAAGGCTTTACCTATTTGTGCAATACCAAAGGGAATCTTCATTCGGCCGGTCTTCTGCACATTGAGGAAATTCACGAAGATACCTTGGGCGGTCTCCGGACGAAGATATATCGTGCCGTCCTCACCTGAAATATTTCCCAGCTGAGTGCTGAACATCAGGTTGAACTGACGCACTTCCGTCCAGTTTTTAGTTCCCGAAATAGGGCACGCAATCTCGCAGTCGATAATCAGCTGGCGGAGGGCGTTGAGGTCGTTCGCCTCGAGAGCTGCCACCATACGGCCGTGGACTTCATCATATTTTGTCTTGGTTCTGAGGATGTTGGGATTAGTCGCGCGGAACTGCTCCTCGTTAAACGATTCGCCGAACTTGCGTTTGCCCTTTTCTACCTCTTTATTCATCTTCTCTTCCAGCTTGGCAAGATATTCCTCGAGAAGGACATCTGCCCTATATCTCTTTTTGGAATCCTTGTTGTCGATGAGAGGATCGTTGAACGCTCCAACATGGCCGCTCGCCTCCCAGATACGGGGATGCATAAAAATCGCGCTGTCGATTCCCACAATATTCTCATTGAGGCGAGTCATCGCATCCCACCAATATTTCTTGATGTTGTTTTTGAGTTCAACACCCATCTGGCCATAGTCGTAAACTGCACTCAGACCATCGTATATCTCACTCGACTGGAATACAAAACCATACTCCTTGCAGTGAGCAGTCAAATTCTTGAATACTTCTTCTTGTGTCATATCTTATTAATTTTTAATTATTTACATAATTTCAGGAGCCTTCCTGCAAACTCCCTCTCCTCCACTTGCGGATGGGGAATTCTCAATCTTTCGTTCTCCATCGCAAAACCGTCAATCATCAGAATGTCGATATCAATCACCCTGTCTGAATAAACCCTCTCCCCTTTTTCGTCAAAAACAGCACTATGCGCCGGACGACCAATCGCAATCTCTATCCCTTGGCATACATTGAGCAGCTTTAACGCATCATCTTCATTGTCGATTGGATAATCTGCTTTGACCACCTGATTCAAAAATGCCCCACCTTCAAATCCAACAGCTTCTGTCTCAATTATTTCCGTACAATATAACTCTACTTGAAGCTTCTCTGACAAAAGCCTTCTTGCTTCCGAAAGATAGAAAGCCCTCCCCTTCGCGTCCTCGATATTGGAGCCCAACAACAGGTAAATCATATCAGCCCCAATTCAATTTGAGCCTCTTCCGTCATCATATCCTTGTTCCACTCCGGCTCAAAAACAAGCTCGATGGAGACGTCCACAACGCCGGAAACTGCCCTTACGGCTTCTGCCACACTCTCCACCACCTGATCCGCAATCGGACAATTGGGAGCAGTAAGCGTCATCGTGATTGCCACCTCGTGCTCGTCATTCACTTCAATTTCGTAAATCAGCCCAAGGTCATATATATTCACCGGAATCTCTGGGTCATAGACATTTCTCAATGCTATCACTATATCCCTCTCAAGTGTATCTTTTTCTTTCATAATCAATTACTTGGCCAAGGCATAAGCCTTGATTTTCCTAATCATCGACACAAGCCCGTTTGCCCTTGTGGGGGTGAGATTGTCTTTTAAGCCGATTTCATCTATAAAGTGCAAATCACAGGCAAGGATATCTTCTGCGCTCTGCCCGTTAAAAACCCTGATAAGCAGAGAGATAATCCCTTTTGTGATTATAGCGTCGCTGTCTGCCGAAAAATAGAGCTTTCCGTCTCGCTTCTCGCAATCGAGCCAAACTCTTGACTGACACCCCTCTATCAGATTGGACTCAACCTTTCCGTTCTCTGAAATAATCGGCATATTCTTACCAAGGTCAATCAGATATTCATATTTGTCAAGCCATTCGTCAAATACTGAAAACTCTTCAATGATTTGGTCTTGTATCTCTTTAATAGTCATTATCTTAACATATTTACCGCCCTTTTGAGCGATTCAATGAAATAAACTGCTTCTTCTTCGGTGTTGTATGGCAGGAGCGATGCCCGCAGCATTCCCTTATCGGAATATTTCTTCACAAGCGGCTCAGCGCACATCAAGCCTGAACGCACCGCTATCCCCATCTTATCCAGCAACATAGCAAGGTCTGTAGGATGCACTCCCTCTATGGTGAAGGAATAGACCGGAGTGCGGTTTTTACTGCCAGAAGATGGCATATTCAGCCCGTCTATCTCCATCAACCCCTTATCCATCAAAGACATAAGCCTCTTCTCGTGCTCTTTTACAAAGGCACTTTCTTTCAACTGAGAGGCAAATGCCAATGATTTTGCATAACAAGCCGCTCCGATAAAGTTTGGAGTGCCGGCCTCAAATTTCAAAGGCAAATCTGCATAAGTAGTCTTTTCAAACGAAACGCTTCCTACCATATCGCCTCCTCCCATATATGGAGGGAGTTTTTCAAGCATTTCGCGCTTTCCGTAAAGGATTCCCGTGCCGGTGGGGCCGTAAATCTTATGTCCCGAAAAATAATAGAAATCACATCCTATATTCTGAACATCGACATCGGTATGGACAATCCCCTGTGCGCCGTCCACCATAACAGGGATTCCTTTGCTATGTACCTCATCTACAATAGCTTTCACATCGTTCACAACTCCCAGCACATTCGAAACGTGAGTCACTGAAACGAACTTCACCGACTCGTCGAGGAGCTCTGCCACAGCCTGCGGAGTCACTTCTCCATTTTCATTGACGCGAACCACAACCAGCTCGGCACCTGTGGCTTCACAAACGAACTGCCACGGAACGATATTAGAGTGATGCTCGCTCTCGCTTACAAGCACTTTGTCTCCGCTCTTGAGAAAAGCGTGCCCGAACGAAGATGCCACCAGATTTGCGGCAGCGGTCGCTCCGGAAGTGAAGATGATATTTTCTGTTCCGGGAGCATTTATAAATTGCTGAACAGCTAATCTGCCCTGCTCATAGAGATCGGTTGCTTCCGCACTGAGCTTGTGGACTGCACGATGGATATTAGCATTTTCAAACGAGCTCATTTCTGTTTGAAAATCAATCACTTCCTGCGGCTTCTGCGAAGTGGCGGCATTGTCGAAATACACCAACGGCTTGCCGTACACTTTTTTCGAAAGTGCCGGGAACCTGTCTCTTATCTCCTGTACCGATTTCATTATCAAAAGTTATAACTTGCAAAAATAGCAAAACTTTTTGGAATAATGTATTCGTCATTCTGAGCCGAAGGCGAAGAATCTCCCCGAATAGCCCCTCGTCATTCTGAGCCGAAGGCGAAGAATCTCATCGAAAAGTCGCCTCGTCATTCTGAGCCGAAGGCGAAGAA
>JABUTQ010000192.1 GCA_021443605.1 Bacteroidales bacterium
GCCAATGTCTGCACTTTCCTCGCAAGCGATTTGGCTTCGTATGTTACAGGCCAGGTTATCCTTGTGGATGGCGGTATGGGTATGTAAGATAAATTATAAAAGGCTGTCTGTAAGGTGATTCCAAAGACAGCCTTTATTTTTAGTAAAAAAAGGAAAACTATGGTAAAATCTATGACCGGCTACGGCCGTAGTGAATGTACGATAGGTAATTGCAAGTATATCTGTGAAATCCGCTCATTAAACGGTAAAAATGCAGATATCGGACTCAAAACATCGATTGTCCCGATGGACAAAGAGATTGAACTTCGGAAATATATCGTGGCCGAGGCAGGCAGGGGCTCAATTGATTTGTTCATCTCCACGGAGGTGGCGGAAGATGCTCAGTCAAGGACTATAAATGCAAATGTCTTTAAGGGATATATTTCTCAATTAGAGTCAATTGCTGAAGGGGTTTCTTCATGTGACCCATCCATTGTCGCCTCAGTGCTCAGGCTTCCGGACGTGATAGACTCCAAAAAGGCTGCTATGACAGACGACGAATGGAAGATTCTGGAATCCGCAATAAAAGATGCGGTGTCAAATCTTCTGTCATTCCGCGAAAGGGAAGGGAAGATTCTCGCAGAAGATCTCTTGTCCAAAGTAGATAAGATTGAATCGTATATTCCTTTTGTTGAGCAATTTGAATCAGAAAGAATTGACACGGTCCGTGCCCGCATCCTCAAAAGGGTGGAGGAGATGAATCTTGCTCCGGATGAAAACCGTCTGGAACAGGAGATTATCTTCTACCTCGAAAAACTGGATGTGAACGAAGAGAAGGTGCGCCTGCGCCAGCATTGCCGCTATTTCCGTGAGACAATGGAAAAAGAGGAGATGCCCGGCAAGAAACTCGGCTTCATCGCCCAGGAGATGGGTCGCGAAATAAACACCCTCGGCAGCAAGGCAAACCACGCGGAGATGCAGAAATTTGTCGTCAAGATGAAGGATGAACTCGAGAAGATTAAGGAACAAGTCTTAAACGTATTATAATTATGAAAAAACTGATAGTTGCAGCAGTATTGCTGCTTGGAACCGTATCGGCATTTGCCGCTGAAGAAGCAAGGCTTCTCAGATTCCCTTCTGTGGGTGGAGACAAAGTCGTTTTCACATACGCAGGTGACCTATACGTTACTTCCATCAATGGAGGAGAGGCTGCTCGCCTTACGTCCAACATTGGTTTCGAAACGTTCTCTCGCATCTCTCCGGATGGAAAAACAATTGCTTTCACCGGTCAGTATGATGGTAATACAGAGGTATATACGATGCCGATTGAAGGTGGACATCCCAAGAGAATCACCTATTCGGCTACACTTTCCCGCGACAATATCGGAGACCGTATGGGGCCCAACAATATTGTAATGTGCTGGACTCCGGACGGAAAGAGCATCGTATATCGCAGCCGTTGGTATGCCCATTCAGGGATGAGGGGGCTTCTCTACAAGGTCTCTCCCAATGGCGGAGTGCCTGAGCAGATTCCTGTGACCGAAGGGGGATTTTGCAGCTATTCTCCTGATGGAAAATACTTTGCATTCAACAGAATGTGCCGTGAGTTCCGCACTTGGAAATACTACAAGGGCGGCCAGGCAGATGAGATTTGGATTAACAAGGTTGGTACAAACTCCCTTGAGACCATCACCTCAAACAGCAATCAGGATATCTTCCCGATGTGGATAGGCGATGAGATTTTCTATCTCTCAGACCGCGACCGCACGATGAATCTCTTTGTGTATAACACCAAGACAAAGGCCACCGACAAGGTTACCAATTTTACGGAATACGATTGCAAATTCCCTTCATTCTCAAAAGATTACGTCGTTTTTGAGAACGGAGGATATATCTATAAGTTTGATGTAAAGAGCCGCAAGCTGGACAAACTCACGATTTATCTCAAGGAAGACGGACTCTATTCGCGTGCCGAAATGATGACCGTTTCCCCCCGTTCGTTCAGCATTTCTCCCGATGGAGAGCGCATCCTTGCCGTAGCCCGTGGTGACGTGTTCTCGCTTCCCGCAAGCAAGGGGGCAACATACAACATCACCCGCAGTTCGGGAGCCAACGACAGAAATGCCGTATGGTCTCCGGATGGAAAAACTATTGCATATTTCAGCGATAGAAGCGGTGAATATCAGGTATATACGGCTCCGGCAGAGAATATGGACGAGGCTGTTTGCAGGACATCTTTCGTTGACGGGTATCCCGACAGGCTCACATGGTCTCCCGATTCCAAGACACTCTATTTTATCACAGAGAAAAATCAGCTTTATGCATTGAATGCGGCAAGCGGCGACCTCAAATGCCTCCTTACCGGCCGTCACGGCGGCATCCGTCGTTTCGATATCTCTCCGGACAGCAAATGGATTGTGTTTACCGAGGCCGATGACAACACCGTATCGGTAATTTATCTTTATGAGAATGCAACCGGAAAGGTATATCCCGTTACCGACAAATGGTACGATTCGGGCTCTCCGCTCTTCTCTCTCGATGGAAAATATCTCTTCTTCACTTCTGCCCGCAAATTCAGTTCGCAATATTCGGGTGTCGAGTGGAATGCAAATATGAGGATGGAAAATTACGCTTTCGTTCTTCCTCTCTCAAAGGATACTCCGGATCCGACAACCATAGTCGGAGATGAGTATAAGGCTGTGCCACAGGCAGATCAGGCATCTCCTGCAAAGGGCGCTCCGGAGAAGAAGGATGGCAAGGATGCACCTGCCAAACCTGCAGCAAAGAAAGATGTGGTGGTGAAGATTGATACAGACCGTCTCCCCGAAAGGGCAAGTATGCTCCCGTTGGGCAGCGGTAACGTAAATTTCGTTTATGCTCCCGAAGGGAAGCTCTACTATATGGCATCCGGCGGACAGGGCGCTCCCGGTGCACAGGGAAGCCGTGGTGGAATGAAAGTGCTGGATCTCAAGACAATGAAGAGCAACGACGCTCCTTTCAAGGGGAATATCGTATGCATCTCCGCAAAGGGTAAGGCTCTCGTTCGCGAAGGGCGTGACATGAAGGTGATTTCACTTGCCGGCGGTCCTTCGAGAGGAGATGTCGTCCCCACGGACGGGCTCAAGATGTTGGTTGACCACGCACAGGAATGGAACCAGATTTACAACGAAAGCTGGCGAATCACCCGTGACGGATTCTATGTCAAGAATATGCATGGACGCGACTGGCAAGCCGTTCACGACAAATATGCTGCAATGCTTCCGTATGTGAGACATCGTCACGACCTCACTTATCTTATAGGAGAAATGCTTGGTGAGCTCAATGTCGGTCATGCATACATCACTTCGGGCGAAGCTCCCGAGGCTCCGCGTGTCAAGGTCGGATTGCTTGGCGGTCAGTTCAGCAAGGCAAAGGACGGCTCGTTCCGCATTGAGAAGATTTTTGAGGGTGAAAACTGGAGCGAAAGCACCCGTTCTCCTCTCACCGAGGCCGGAATCAACGTCTCTGTCGGCGATTTCATCACCGCCATAGACGGCATTGAAGCCAAACAGTATTCCGACATATATGAGGCACTTGTAGGAAAGGCACAGGAGATTGTTGCCCTCAAGGTTGCCGACAAGAATGGCAAGAATCAGCGCACAGTATATGTCAAGACAATTGCCGATGAGACTCAACTTGCTTATATCGAGTGGGTTAAGGGTAATATAGCAAAGGTTGACAAAGCCACCGGCGGAAAGGTCGGCTATATCCACCTTCCCGATATGGGTGCCCCCGGTCTGGAGATGTTCACCAAATTGTATTACACCCAGTTGGACAAGAAGGCTCTCATCATCGACGACCGTATGAACGGCGGCGGAAACATTTCTCCGATTGTTCTCGAACGTCTGCTTCGCGTCCCTTATCGTATGAGTATGAGACGCAACGGCGAAGTGGAGCCGGTTCCCAACCAGACGCACTACGGCCCGAAGGTTGTCCTGATTGACAAGTACTCGATGAGCGACGGCGACCTGTTCCCGTACAGCTTCAAGAAGATGGGGCTCGGAACGGTGATTGGAATGCGTTCTTGGGGCGGCATCGTGGGCATCAGCGGCAGCAAGCCGTTCCTCGATGGTCAGGATATGCGTACACCATTCTTCACTTCTTACTCAGTGGATAAATCGGAGTGGATTGTGGAGGGATATGGTGTGGATCCTGATATCGTTGTGGATATCAATCCGTTCGATGATTTCAACGGTAAGGATGCACAGCTCGACAAGGCTATCGAAGTAGTCCTCGGCCAGCTGAAAGACTACAAAGAACTCCCGCCTGTTCCTGCAGATCCGGTGAGGTAGCCAATTTCGTCAAGAGGAAAAAGTTGCGTCAAGAGGAAAAGTTGCGTCATCCTGAGGCGTAGCCGAAGGATCTCACCGCAAAGCACTATCCGTTGAGATTCTTCGCTTCGCTCAGAATGACGGCTAAAAAAGTTGAGATTCTTCGCTTCGCTCAGAATGACGGCTTAAAAAAGTTGAGATTCTTCGCTTCGCTCAGAATGACGGCTTAAAAAAAGTTGAGATTCTTCGCTTCGCTCAGAATGACGGCTAAAAAAATAAGAGAGCAAATTATTGCTCTCTTATTTTTTTAGGAAACTTCTGTGAATTTATGCCTGAGGCACTACAGACACAAAAGATTTGTTTTCTCTGGTCTTTCTGAAAGAAACTACACCATCCATCAAAGCGTAAAGAG
Source organism: Bacteroidales bacterium (assembly GCA_021443605.1). Taxonomy (GTDB): domain Bacteria; phylum Bacteroidota; class Bacteroidia; order Bacteroidales; family UBA932; genus Equibacterium. The sequence continues at coordinate 4,702 of JABUTQ010000192.1, forward strand.
TATGGTCTTTACCAATCCCAACGTTTTCACCCGGATAATGAACTGTGCCTCTCTGACGAACAAGGATGTTGCCAGCCTTGCAGACCTGTCCACCGAACAATTTAACGCCCAAGCGTTTGCTTTGTGATTCGCGGCCGTTCTTTGAACTACCGACACCTTTTTTGTGAGCCATAATCTAAACGTTTTTAATTAAGCGATTTCTTCAATTTGGATTTTTGTCAAATACTGGCGGTGACCATTTTTCTTCTTCATGCCTTTGCGGCGAATCTTGTGGAAAACGATTACCTTGTCTGCCTTGCAGTGCTCGAGCACTATGGCTTTAACGTTAGCACCCTGAAGGTAGGGAGCACCAACTTTGACACTACCGTCATTGTCGGTCAAAAGGACCTTGTCGAAATCAAGGGAAGCACCAACTTCAGCCGCAAGACGGTTTACGAAAATAGCGCTGCCTTTTTCAACTTTGAATTGCTGTCCTGCAATATCAACGATTGCGTACATATAAATTAATTTTAAAAATTAATAACCGTAAGCGGGTAATTATCAATGTAATTTCCTCTTAATCAAGAGCTTGACGGTTTTTATCATAGTTTTGGACCGCAAATTTAATCATTTTTATCTTTTTGACAAATTATTTGCAATTATTTGAAAATAGCTTCTTAAATTTGTAACAGAAATGTTTTTATTATAAATGAACTCACTAACTAATTTCAACTTTCACAACAGAGCATCCGGCCAGTTTTTTCTCTCCCGACAGGAGGAGGCAAAAACCATAGCAAACCATATTCAGAACAAGACCAACGTAGTGCTTTACTCCGGTTACAAGACAGGGAAGCAATCTTTGATAACCCAGGCATTCGATATCCTGGACAAATCGAAATACGAATATATCCTGATAACTTTGGATTTGTTCAACATCAGTTCGCTCGAAAGTTTCATATCGTCATATTCCAAGAAACTTTTGGATATTTCCAAAAGGTTGGATCAGAACGCGCTATTTCCCCTTTCGATGGATGAATCGAAATTGCGCAAGCTGCCTGCTCTGATGGATTTTCCCGACAGGATGGGGAGCATCTATGGCCGTGAATTCATCATCTATTTTAAAAATTTTCATAATGTATTGAATTTCAACAGGTCCGAGGCGTTTCTGGAGGCTTTTGAGAAAGCGATGGGGAAGAGGACAAACTCCACATACGTCGTTTCAGGCTCCTGCGTGAATATGATGCGCTACATTTTTGAGCAAAAAAAATATTGTTTCAATATGTTTGAGCCGATGCAGCTTGCCCCTTTGCGGATAGAGGACGTGTCAGAATTTCTGGAAAATACCTTTATGCGGACAGGGCGCGTAATAGACAAGGAGATCTCAGAAACGATTTATGATATCTGCGGCGGTCACCCTTGGTACATAATGCAGATGGCATCTTTCTGTTACAACATCACTTTGGGATATGTCAACGGCGGCGTGATAGCCGAGGCAAAGAAGATGCTTCTCTCCCTGCACCTTCCTCGTTTTATGCAGATGATTGGGGATCTTACTGAAAATCAGGTGAATTTCCTCCGTGCTGTGAACAATGGGGTGGAGCGTTATACATCTGCTGAGGTAATGTCGAAATATCATCTCAACAGCTCCGCGAACGTAGCCCGCATTAAAGAGGCGATGAAAAAGAAGGAGATACTTATGTTCGACGACAAAGAGAGGGGAGAGGTGATAGATCCTCTGTTCAAATATTGGTTGAAAAATTATTATTTCGTATAAATTATGTCAAAAAAGAAACTTGTTGTGCTTTCCGGTGCAGGAGTGAGCGCCGAAAGCGGGATTCGTACTTTCAGGGACAGTGATGGTCTTTGGGAAAATTACAAAGTTGAAGACGTTGCTTCGATAGATGGCTGGTACAGAGATAGAAAACTCGTGCTTGATTTTTACAATGCGAGGCGGAAAGACCTTGAAAAGGCTGAACCGAACCTTGCCCACAAGTTGATTGCAGAACTGGAAAAGGATTTTGACGTCACCGTAATCACCCAGAATATAGATAATCTTCACGAAAAGGGAGGGAGTACCAATATAATCCATCTGCACGGAGAGGCGACCAAGGTGAGGGGAGACGGTGCCGATTACAACGACAATTTCGAGGTTGGGTACAAGCCTATCCGTCTGGGAGATACCGACAGTCGCGGAAGGCAGTTGCGTCCCCATATCGTATGGTTTGGGGAGGCTGTCCCGATGATTGAAAAAGCGGCGGAAGAGGTTTCTAAGGCTGATATTCTGCTGATAATAGGAACCTCTCTGGTGGTATATCCAGCCGCCGGTCTGGTAGGATACGTGAGAGCCGGTGTGCCTGTCTATCTTATCGACCCGCATCCGATGGATGTCCATTATTGCCAATTCGAGCAGATTCAGGATGTGGCGACAAGGGGAATGAAGAAATTCGTTGAAATGATAAAAGACAAGAAATGAGGAAATTATTGTTGTTGACAGCTCTTCTTGTGATTCCGTATGTCGGCTTTTCGCAGAGCGCTCCATTCAAGTTTGCATATCTGAGTGACTTGCATATCAGCGAGGGTTCTCCACATATCGACAATCTCAACGCCTGTAT
>JABUTQ010000085.1 GCA_021443605.1 Bacteroidales bacterium
TTCAAGAATTATTTGTTAGGGACAGCACGGATGTTGTCAATCTTGATGATAGGAGTACATTCTGTACCAGTAACACCGCCACCAACTACGAACAGCACAAGGGAATCCCAGGAATCTGCGTTATAAACGCCGTCAATTACGTTTCCGTTGAGGTCGTAAGAGAATGTAGATGAGTTCATAGGGATGGTTACGGTTACCCACTTGTCTCCAGTATCGTATGAGCCAGAGGCTTCCCAAGGTCTATAGAGAGCACGGCGTGCAGGAGCTGCACCTTCACCGGAGATGTACTTGTTGTTGCTTCCTCCGAGGACATTGCCGAAGATATCGACCACACCTGCATCACCATAGGAAACAACGGTAACAGGGGCGGGAATAACCTGCAATGCACCTGCCATCCAAGGATTTGAAGAAGGGATATACATCTCAAATTTGAGGCACATATTCTCTACATCTGAGAAGTCGGTTAGGAATGAAAGGGGAACACCAATCGGATTAGCGTATGTCTCGGGATTCTGATAATCACCGGGCCAGTACTCGAACGAGAATGCTCCGTCGTTCCAACTTGCATCCGCATCAAGCTTCGAGTTGCCGAGAAGGAGGAAGTTGCCGTCGAAAGAGGTTTCATCTGAGGTGATTACCATATTGTGCCATCCGTGGTTGCCGAGGCCGGTCTTGCCATCGAAGTCGAAGAGGAGTCCGCGGTCATCCTTGTAATTGAAGTTTGACTGGCAAACGCCTGATTCTGTCTCGACTTTCACCTTGCCGGGCTGAGCACCCTCGGGGATAACGACATCCATAGAGGTCATAGTCACATTTGAAACCTTTGCTTCTGCTCCGCCTGCGAAAGTGACGGTCAAAGGCTCAACGAAGAAGTTACCGTACATTGTGACAGTTGAACCGGGCTCTGCAAATTCAAACGACATATCGGTGAGCTTTGGAGCCGGCGCAAGTACCTTAAAATCAAACGTTACGGTTTGCCCTGCTTTGGTCTTGAGGTAAATCTTATCTGTCTTCTCTGTGGGAAGAGAACCCGGAACCTCAACAAGAAGGGTATTATTTGTGATATAGCTGGTATTGAGCGTTGCCTGCTGGTCGTTGAACCAGACCTGGTTTACACTGCGGAGATTTTCTCCGAGAATGCAGATAACCTCTTTCATAAATGCAGAAGAGATTGTCTGATCTTTGTCGGCATATCTGATGGAATAGACCGTAGGGACGCCTTCAGTGGGGCGGAACCTGTCGGGATAATCCATATTCTCGCAAGAAGCAAGGCCGAGGAGTGAAACCATCAAGGCAAAGATATATGATTTAGTCTTCATCTTTCCGGAGATTAGAAGTTATATTTATATTCATTGCGGACATCGACGTGCTCTGCAGGGGCATCTGAAGCCATATTCTTGTTATATACCACATCCTCTGTAGGGAAAGGAAGGGTAAAACTTGATGCAGTTACGTTAGGATTGTCGTTCTTGGGGTTGTATGTTACAGAAGATGCATCCCAGGTGCCATCCTCATAGAATTTCTTGTAAACGTCGTCGAGGCCGTCGAAGATGGATCTCTTCTGAGCCTTGAGCTCTGCAATACAAGCATTCATATCATAGTAGCCGCGGCGTACGTAATCGTACCAACGGTCTCCTTCGATTGCAAGTTCGAGACGACGCTCTTTCCAGATGTCCTCGAAACTTACTGTCGAGAGCTCAGACACGCCTGCACGCTGGCGAACATAGTTTACGTAAGTCTTTGCCGTACCTGCATCACCGGTAAGGAGACTTGCCTCCGCATAGATGAGGTAAAGGTCTGAAAGTCTGAGAAGGTGTGTGGGAAGCTGGCTTGACATACGGCCTGCATCAACTCCGAGAGCGGTCTTGTGGTCATAAGCGTCGCCGTAGAGGTGCTTCACGTTGTTTGAGCCTGTAGAACTGGTGCCGACACCGGGGCCTGCACCGGGGCCACCCTTCCCGTAGTCTTTGTCATAGAGGAACTTGAGGTAGTCGAAGCCTCCCTTGTCCTGCCAGAAATAAGGATATTTGTCACCGGCCATCATTATGGTGGCGTGGCGGCGGATATCGAGGTCTCTTCTGCTTGCAGGGTCATCGGTAGGAGCTACACCAAATGCATTCATAAGGTCTACAGACGGGCCAATCCACTGTCCCCAAACGTCTGCAAACTCGTCAAAGCCAACCATTCCGAGGTCGCTCTGGAAAGTGTTCTGCATTGTCCAGTCCTTGACAGGAGAAGCCCAAAGCCATGAGAGGAGGCATTCACCTGTCTTGTTGAAGCCTGAAAGACGGAATACGTCTTCGTAACTTGGAAGGAGGGTACGTCCCGAATTGTCAATCACATCCTTTGCATAAGATGCAGCCTTCTTGAGATCGCTTTCGTTCAAAGAGCCAGAAAGGCCGGCCTTGGTGAGATATACCTTTGCAAGGAGAGCTTCAGCTGCATAATAATCGATGCGCTCGTAATCCTTGAAGTTTGCAGTCTTCTTGGGAAGAAGCTCCATTGCCTTCTCGAGGTTCATTATGACATATTCGTAAACATCTGCCCTCTGTATCTTCTTGATTGAGTTGTATTCACCTGCAAGAAGATCGGAGTTGTTGTGCACGATGGGAACTTCTCCGAAAGTGCGGACCATGAAGAAATAGGCCATTGCCTTCCATACAAGGGCTTCGCCGATGGTCTTGTTTTTGCCTTCCTGAGTAGGACCTTCTGAAGCCAGAATGTTCTTGATGACGGTGTTGCAGTGTCCGTTTACTGACCACAATGAGTAGGACATATTTACAAGGTCCACGTCCGTACCATTGGTGGTGAACTCAAGATAAGGACTGTCGCCCCAGTAGAGATTGCCGGACATCACCTCTCCGATCTTGATGAAACCTCTCTGGAAATCGTACCAAGGCGAGTTATAGAGATAGTTTACACCTTGCTCGCACTGAGCGTCATTGAGGTAGAAATTACCGGTGTTGTAGTTGTCCTCTGCAGGTCTGTTGAGAAAACCGGAGCAAGATACTGCCGCGAATGCCGCTGCAGAGACGATTATGGTTTTAAATATATTTTTCATATCATTTCGTCTATTTAGAATGTGATGTTAACTCCGAATGAAAAAGTGGTAGGTGAAGGGTAACGTCCGTTATCCACACCGTATGTAAGTCCTGTTGCATCCTGCGTGCTGGCTCCAACCTCCGGATCGTAACCCGAATACTTTGTGAAAGTGTAGAGGTTCTGGATGTTGCAGTACAACCTGATGTTATCAAGATAGATGCTTCTCATCATAGACTTGGGGAACGTATATCCGATAGTTATGTTCTTGATGCGGAGGAACGATCCGTCTTCGATGTAACGGTCGCTGATGCGGTCGTTGTCGTTAGGGTCGTTGATGGTGGCACGAGGAGTCTTTGTGCCTGTATTTGACACCTTTACGTTTGTGATATCATCATACCAATGCCAGATGTCGTTCGTTCCGTCATAGGTCTTGTTGGGATCAATCGGAACAAGCTGTGCCCTGTTTGCCACGCCGCTCTTGGTATAGTTTGTCCACGCACTGTTCATATGGGTAAGGGTGATCGCATTGTAGTTGAGCACTTTGTTTCCATAAGAACCGTTGAGGAACAATGAGAGGTCGAAATCCCAGATACGGAAAGTGTTGGTCCATCCGAAAGTGAATTTGGGGAGTGGAGATCCTATTACCGTACGGTCCTGCTCGTCAATCTTTCCATCCTTGTTGAGATCTTCATACTTGATGTCTCCAACCCAGACGGTATTGGTTCTCTTGAAAACGCCGTCCTTGGGATATTTGGCAGCCTTGGGTGAGTTCTCGATATCTGCAAGAGACTCATATACACCGGCAACCTTATATCCGTAGAAATTGTAGAGAGATTTGCCAATTTCTGATACGCAGACGATGTCGCTCCACTGACCGTAGCCGACAAGGGCTGCATTTTCAGTACCGGTGAGGCTGAGGAGTTTGTTGCGGTTCAAAGAGATTTGGAAATTGGTGGTCCATCCGAAAATCTTGCGGTCGAAGACAAATGCGTTGATTGTAACCTCAAGACCTTTGTTCTCGATGCTGCCGTAGTTTCCTTTTGGAGCTTGGAGAGCCGAAGAACCATTGCCGGAAGTACCCATATATGAAGGGAGCTGCATCGACATAAGCATATCGTTCGAACGCTTGTAGTAACCATCGATGATGAGGCTGATCTTATTGTTGAGGAAGTTGAGGTCGAGACCTGCATTGAACTGCTGCTGGCTTTCCCAACGGATTCCGGTGTTGGGGATGTTTGCAGGACGATAACCTGCGCCGAGAGCCGAGTTCATTGAAGAGATTGCAGAACCCCAGGCATATCCGCCGATGTTGGCGTTACCTGTCTGGCCCCAGCCGAGACGAAGCTTGGCATCGTTGATAACATCCTTTGCACCTGCGAAGAAGGCTTCGTTCGAGAAGCGCCAAGAAGCTGCTACTGAGTGGAAGCCTGCCCATCTGTTGTCGGGACCGAAGTTTGACGAACCATCATAACGGAAAGTGTATGTAAGGAGATACCTATTATCGAAGTTATAAGTCAAACGGGTGAAGAAGGAAGCCATTGAAGATGAACCGAATCCCTGCCCTACTACGGGTGTTCCGGTACCGAGAGCTATATTGTGTACCTCATCTGAAGGGAGGCCTGTATTCAATCCACTGAGATAATCCCATTTAGATGCCCAGCACTCCTGACCAATCATCGCGCTGAAAGTGTGTCTTTCAATGGTATTTGAATAAGTGAGGTAGTTCTTCAACTGCCAGTAGAGGCTGCTGTTGTACTGTCGGCTCATCTCATTTGAACTGCGCTGCCAGCCGCCGAGATCGACCATCGGTTTGTAGCGTGTTGCATCCGAAGAGCTGATGTCGAAACCGAGTTCGGTTCTCCATACAAGATGCTCGATGGGGGTGATGTCGGCATAGATGTTACCGGTGAGCTTACGACGATGGAGTTTGATCTCATCTTTCATTGCAAGGGCCACAGGGTTGGGAGAAGTGTAACCTTCACGAATGGTAGATGAATAGTTGCCGTTCACGTCATAAACGGGAATATCCGGAATGGTAGTGAGTGAATAGTAGATGATACCTTCGTTTGAGTCGGCGAGCTTGAGGTCGTCGTTGGTATTTGCGTAAGTGGCATTTACACCAATCTTGAACCAATCCTTGAGCTTGGCGTCGATATTCGCCCTAAATGAATAACGATTGAAGTTTGATCCAATGATGGTACCTTCCTGATTCATATAAGAACCTGAGAGATAGTATTGTACCCTGTCCGAACCGCCTTGTGCGCTAAGCTGGTGCTGATGCTGGAGGGCTGTGCGGAAAATTTCATCCTGCCAGTTTGTCCCCTTACCGAGAAGCGAAGGATCTGCATACCAGGCATTCTGCTGGTAAATCTCGCCCTGTGCAACCATCGAGTTGTTGAACTCAGCATATTCGCGGAGGTTCATCATATCGATGCGCTTTGTCTGCCTTGAAATGGCGAACATTCCGTCATAAGAGAATTTGGCGTCGCCGGCCTTTCCTCTCTTGGTGGTGATGAGTACTACACCATTCGCACCCTGTGCACCGTAAATTGCTGTAGCAGAGGCATCCTTGAGGATTTCCATACTGACGATGTCGGAAGGGTTGATAGTAGAGAGAGGAGAGATGGTGGAAACCTTACCGTTTCCGAGAGCGTCACCAAGACCGAAGTCTGCGCCTGAATTTCCACCGCCCTGCATGATGACGCCGTCGATTACATAGAGAGGCTCTGCGTTGGCATTGATAGTGGCCTGACCGCGGACGCGGATAGAGGTTGAGGAACCAGGGGCACCTGAGGTAGTTACTGAACTAACACCTGCAGCCCTTCCCTGAAGAGACTGGTCCAAGTTAGTGATGATGGAACCCTTGAGGTCTGATTCCTTGAGAGATACGGATGCTCCGGAGAGGTCGCTCCTCTTCATTGTACCGTAACCCACAACCACCACTTCGTCAAGTACTTCGTTGTCAGGAACGATTACAATATCGACAACAGTCCTTCCATCGACAGGAACAACTGCCTCTTTGTAACCAATCATACTGACAACCAAGGTGGCATTTGACGGAACCCCGGCGAGAGTGTAACGCCCGTCCAGGTCTGTCATAGCGCCGAGCGTTTGGTTACCCTGTACCATTACGAAAGCTCCGATAATCGGCCCTTCCGAGTCGGTAACAGTACCGCTGATGCTCAGCGTCTGGGCATTTGCAGCGAACACTCCCATAATGAGAGCGGCGCAAAATGCCAGAATCTGTTTTCCTTTCATGTTGTGTGATTTTTTTGGTTTTATTAATTATTGTATGAATTGTTTGAAAAAATTCCATCTGATGCCGTCCCAATCAGATTCGGTCCAAACGTCGTGGCCCCTCTGAGGATATACTTTCCACGTTTTGTTTTGGTGGGGGATATTGTTGAATCCCGAGAAATTGGTATGGGGAGGACAAGTGACATCCTGCAGACCGAAAGCCATAAGCACCGGACACTCAAGCCATTGGGCAAGATTCTTTATATCAAAGTAAGAGAGATTTTTATAGAGCTGCTCATCGCTGAGCCCCGCTGCTTTCTGTGCCTCAAACACCGGAGTCGCCGGCCAGTCCACTATCTTGAAATAATCGGGATAATCGCTTAGGAAAGGAACATCCGGGGCCACGGCGCGGAGACGGTGGTCGAGCGATGCGGCGGCAAGGGTGAAAGCTCCCCCCTGAGACCCCCCTTGGGCAAACATATTGCGGGGATCTATCATCTCGCACTGCGCGGCAAAATCTATGGCACGGACAAGGTCCATAAATGCTGAACGATAATAGTATTTTTCAGGATTGTCTATATTGTACCTTATCCAATCTCCATAAATATTGTTTTCAATCTCCCCCTGGCCGCGGGTGGAGACGGTCATCACGCAGTAATCGGGATTGGGTTCCGGTATCCAGCAAGTCGAGCCGTAGCCGTTGTAATTTATGACTACGGGATATTTGCCCGCTTTGGCCGGCACTGCGAGAAAGCATTGAAGGCGGTGATTGTCAAGAGAATTCATCGTCACTTTATAAACGCTGCCCGTCTGATTGCACCTCTCCGGCATCAGTTCGAGGGCATATTCCGGTGCCACGGCTGCAAGCTCGGCACGGGCCTTGTCCCAGAATGCCTTGAAATCGGGCTGACAATCGGGTTCTGAAAT
>JABUTQ010000273.1 GCA_021443605.1 Bacteroidales bacterium
GCTTCTGTCTCAACCGATTTGCCCGGCCTTATGTCCTTGCCACGATATTTCTGTCCGAGAACGTTGTTGGTGGCCATATCGGGCATATAGACAAGCTTGCCCACCTTGAGACCTTTGGCGGTGAGCACCGATTTTGCCTGACGAAGTGAAAATCCCACCAAATCCGGCATCTCTATCGTTTGGGGGATTATAGTATTGAGTGTGAGGAATATCCTGCGCCCCTTCTTGACGTGTGTCCCTGCCACGGGATTTTGCAGATAAACTGCACCCGGAGCCAGAGTTTTGACAAAAACAGAGTCCGCGATTTCAAGCCTCACGTCATTTGCCTGCGCAACTTTGGTTGCTTCGGCAAAAGTGAGTTCCTTAAAATCGGGAACAGGTATTTCTTCGTTGTGCTTAGTGCCGATAGAGAGGACCACCGAAATGGCAACTACCAGCAATAACACGAAAATTGCAGCACCTGCGAGGTTTCGTATTATCCAGTTGCCTTTCACTTGTGGTGCTTAGAATCTATCTTCTGAAGAAACGGTGAGTTTCTTGCGGCCGTGACGGCGGCGTGCAGCGAGGACGCGACGTCCGTTAGGGGTTGACATACGCTCGCGGAAACCGTGTTTGTTGCGTCTCTTGCGGATTGAAGGTTGAAATGTGCGTTTCATATCTTAAAAATTTTATTAGTCAAAATTTTGGGAGTGCAAAAGTAATAGATTTGTCTAAAACCACCAAATTATTTTTACCTTTGCCCCCTATGAATAGATTATTTTTGATAGACGGCCATGCATTGGTGTTCAAAATGTACTACGCATTTATGCGCCGTCCGATGATAAATTCTAAAGGAGAAGACACTTCCATCCTTTTCGGATTCACGAAATATCTTCTGGAACTCATTGATAGAGAGGCGCCAAGCCACATCGCAGTGATGTTCGACCCTCCGGCAAAGACATTCCGCCACGAATTGTTCCCCGAATACAAGGGCACCCGACAGGAGACTCCTGAGCTGGTAAAAAGCGCCCTTGTACCATTGATTGAAATCATTGAATCTCTCGGAATAAAAGTGATTATGCGCCCCGGATTCGAGGCCGATGACGTGATAGGCACACTTGCAGTGCAATTTGCAAATGACGGGTGCGAAGTCTATATGGTAACTCCCGACAAAGATCTCGGGCAAATAGTTGACAATCACATATTTCAATACAAACCCGGCAAGGCGGGTGCCGATAATGAGATTTTATCCAAAGCCGACATCTGCGCAAAATACAATATCACTGACCCAAAGCAGGTTATCGATATTCTCACATTGTGGGGAGATGCTTCCGACAACGTTCCCGGAGTGAGAGGAGTCGGTGAAGTGGGAGCACGAAAACTGATTGAGAAATTTGGCTCGGTGGCGAATATCTATTCAAGGCTTGGCGAACTCTCCGCAAAACAGCAGGAAGCATTCCGCGAAGCGGAGCCGCACATCGCTATGAGCAAGACACTTGTGACAATCAAGACCGACATCGACCTTGGAATCGATTTTGATTCACTCGTTTGTCACATTTCCAACAGCGAAAAGGCCACAAAACTGTTCACGGATTATGAGATGAAATCGCTTATGCATTTCATCCAAGGCAGCAGCGATGGCAGTTCAAAAAAAGGAGAAGAAAAAAAGACGATAGAGGGGATTGAAAAACCTGTTGAAGAAATCTGCCGCAAGGCATCCGCCACAGGAGAGATTTCTTTAAATGTGTCGGACAAGATTGTTGCAGCCATCGGAAATGAATATGCAATTGCTTCATTTTCAGATTTATCCATAAGAAAGATTCTTGAAGATGAAAATATTGCAAAGATAGGACACGGGCTTAAACCATTTGTCAATCTGCTAAGTGATAACGGTATAGATTTTAAAGGAGATTTGTACGACATAGAGATTATGCATTATCTGCTCAATCCCGAGCGGAGCCACAAGCTTGATTTCCTGACACTTGGCTATCTTGGCGCCGACATCGACGCCAAGGATGCCCCAAAACAGGTGACGGTGACGCAGGGAGATCTCTTTTCCGCACCAATGGAGGCAAAAGTCGAGACCGGTAACGGACAGATGAGGCATATCCGCGAAGCTGTTGCAGCAGCAGCCCTCTACCCTATCATCCGCAAAGAGCTGGAAGTTCAGAATATGATGAATCTCTATCTGAAAATAGAGATGCCTCTGATATATGTCCTGGCCGATATGGAGCGCACGGGAGTAAAGATAGACACCGCCCAGCTCGCCGATTATGGCCGTGAGCTGAAGATGAAACTGTCTGAAATAGAGGATTCTGCAAGAGCCGTTGCCGGGATGGCAGACCTGAATCTCAGCTCACCGAAACAGGTCGGAGTTGTCATCTATGAAAAATTCCAGCTCAACCCAAAGGTCAAAAAGAATATCCATGACAGCTATCCTACGGACGAGGAGACGCTTCTCGAACTCCCCAAACATCAATTCGTGGACCTGCTCCTCGAGTTCAGGGGGATAAAGAAATTGCTCTCCACCTACATCGAGCCACTCCCCGCCCTTATATCTCCAAAGACAAAAAAGATACACACCACTTATAATCAAGCGCTTACAGCCACCGGGAGGCTCAGCTCCATAAAGCCCAATCTCCAAAATATCCCCATCCGCACAGAGCTTGGAAGAGAGATCCGAAAGACCTTCATCCCCTCGTCGCCGGACGGCTATATAGTGAGTGCCGACTATTCCCAGATAGAATTGCGTCTAATGGCACACCTTTCAAAGGACGAAGGGATGATTGCCGACTTCTTGCGTGGCGACGACATTCACGCCGCAACTGCATCCAAGATTTTCAAAGTACCTGTGGATGAGGTCACAAAAGAGCAGCGCCGCCGTGCAAAGACCGCAAACTTCGGCATCATCTACGGAATATCTGCATTCGGCCTCTCCCAAAGATTGGGAATCCCCCGCGGGGAGTCAAAGGAACTGATAGATTCCTATTTCAAGAACTTCCCCGGCGTGGTGGGATATATCAACGGCGTGATTGCATCTGCGCAGAAAAAAGGATATGTGGAGACGATGTTTGCCCGCAAGCGATACCTGCCCGACATCAATGCCAAAAACCAGACAATCAAGAAATTGGCAGAGAGAAACGCCATCAATGCCCCTATTCAGGGGAGCGCGGCCGACATCATCAAACTGGCGATGAATGGTGTTTACGACCGAATGCGGAAAGAAGGGATGAAAAGCAAGATGATTCTGCAAGTTCACGACGAGCTTGTGATAGACGTTGTCCCTTCCGAGCTGGAATCCGTAATGAAACTGGTAAAAGAAGAGATGGAGAAAGTATGCAGCATCTCCGTCCCCCTCACCGCCGACTGCAATTATGGAAAGAACTGGCTTGAAGCGCATTAGGCACTTCTATCAAACAAAAAGACTATGGACAGGATACTTCAATATTTCCCTGAACTGACCCAAACACAGATTGAGCAGTTCAGGATGCTCAAACCTTTGTATGAAGATTGGAACGCAAAAATCAATGTCATCTCCCGCAAGGATATGGATAGTTTCTATCTCCATCATGTGCTACATTCTCTGGCCCTTGCAAAGGTGATGAAAGTTAAGGAAAGTGAAAAAATTATCGACATTGGCACCGGTGGAGGGTTTCCTGGCATACCTCTTGCAGTAATCTTCCCCCACGGAGATTTCACTTTATGTGATTCCATAGGGAAGAAGACGAAAGTTGCCGCAGCGGTGGCTGAGTCTCTCGGATTGAAAAACGTGAAAGTCGTAAACAAGCGCGCAGAAGAGATTTCGGAGCAATTCGACCATATCATCTCCCGCGCAGTGACAAGCCTCGACAATTTCATTCCGTGGACAAAGAAGATGAAGGCAAGATCGATTTACCTGCTCAAGGGTGGAGACATTGATGCTGAGCTTGACACCTGCTTTGTTAAAGGAATTATCAACCCCAAGACGTTAACGCTGATGGATATATCCCTTTGGTTCAAGGAAGAGTGGTTCGAAGAAAAAAAGATTGTAACGGTAAATAATTTGTAGAACTATTGTAATTAATTTAAGATGAAGAAGTTAGCTATTATCGCATTTGCATTTATGGCCATTCTCTTTACAAGTTGTGAAAAACAGCAGAGTGGCATGGACTTCTATTTTGGAGCTTCGGTAAGTACAAGAGTACTTGGTGGACACAGTGATGCAGAGATGTTCCAGATTGGTGCAGATGCAGGATTCAAGATTGGTGAAAAAAGGACATTTCAAGGGAGTGAGACCGAATGTTACAAACAAGCATCTGACTGGCTCAACAACACTGTAAAACAGGTAAAGCAGACAATTAGCAACAATTTGTACGAAGGCGAGACTTATACTGCCAAAGTAACAAAAGGAAATTCCGATTTGGTAGTTGGAATGGTTGTCATATCAGGAACCAAAGCTATAAACTAAATAATTATGAAACGATTGTTTATCCTCACATTGGCATTTGCTGCAATTCTCATGACAGGTTGCAACAGGAGCCACGAGTATCGTCTTGATGTCGCTTTGATAGTAATAACTCCGGAAACGACTGAGGCGGCTAATAACAAGTTAAAAGAATTTGAAGAATACTACATTAACGAAAAACGAACTTTTGAAGGTTCTCAATATGAATGCCACAAGCAGGCAACCAAATGGTACGAAGAGACGAAAGCAGCCATAGAGAGTCAGCTTCTCCCTTTGATCCGCGTGGATGAGAATGTTTATCTGACATTAACTACCCTCGACAGTAACAAGACGCTTGAACATGTGGAACTTTCGGGGAATCTACCGGCATACGCTGCCGGCAATCTTCCACCGGTCAATCTTCCTTAATTCCTTAACTAATTGACAAACGTGTCGCTGCTAAAATCGCAGCGACACGTTTGCTATTGCAGAGATCCCACCCTGCGGAATGAATCCAACACCTTGATAACGGGCATTTTCGGGATAGCTCTTGCCAACTATGCAAGACCACGCATATCCGCTGGCAGCATAGTGGTTGTTGAAGATGTTTCCAAAATCTGCACCTATTGTAATGGATTTCAATGCCTTTCCTATCGAGAAAGTGTATGAGGCATTGATATTTGAAATTGAGTAACCGGTAAGTGAACGGGCGTCACAGCCGGTGTTGTCGAGATACATCTTGCTCACGTAAGAAGTATGCCAGGTGGCGCTGAATGGTCCGGTGTGGAAATCTACGAAGCCGTTTACAATCACGTTGGGAGAAAAGGCAAGCGGAGCATCACTGTGGTGCACTATTGTGGGGGCCAACTCCATCCAATCGTCATCGTATGTAGTCACATATTCGTCAAAGTCGCGAAGGCGGCTGCGGGAGAATGCCCCATTAGCCTCGATGGTAAGCCATGGAAGAACATCAACAGCTGCACTCACCTCTGCTCCAAGACGATACGAATCTTTGATGTTAACTGTCAGATTTTCACCAATATCGCTTAACTGACCAGTCTGAACAAACTGATTGTCATAATCCATATAATAGAGATTCACGCCACCTCTGAAAATCTTTCCGCCATAGCTGTATCCGAGTTCAAAATCTGTAAGAGCCTCTGCCTTGGGATATGGGTTATTTCCGTTGTCAGTGAAGTTGTTGCGCTCCGGCTCGCGATGGCTGCGTGCCACAGATGCGTATGCCTTGTGTGCGCCATTGAAGAAACTTATTCCCCCTTTTGGATTGAAGAAGTTGTATGCTTCATTCACGTTCAGGTAGTGCTTTGAAAGGTCCGGAAGGAATTTGTCATTGTAACCATCTGTCTTATAGCGCACTCCGCGATATTGCAAATCCGCAAACACGTTAAGGTAATCCGTTACGTGGAACGTCCCCTTGACATAGGCGGAGAAGTCGTTCTTACGGGCATCGGAATCGTAATACTGATATTTTTCCTTTCCGTTCTTGAGCTTGTCGCTCAACTCCTTGTGCCCGATGAAAGTAAGATACCCGAAATGGTTTCCACCGAAAAACTGAGCTGACAATCCGCCATTTATATCCACGATGTCATTGCTGTAATTCATATTCCAAACCACTCCGCCGGTATTCTGAGTCAACCCTTTCTGACGGATGAAATCGGTGCGTTTGATGATGCTTCCGTCTGATGCGGTGAAGTTCGGAATGCCGAATTTGGAGAGTTTGCAGTCTGGCTTGAGTTCATCATAATAGCCGTCTCCGTAAGTGTAATGCAGGGTCAGCGCCGTTGACCAGTTGTTCGCAATCTGCCACGCTGCCGTGAGGAGATTGTGATACTGTTGAAAATTATCCGTGGTGCGCTCCCATTTCTTTCCCCCATCATAAGTATAAGGGACAAAGACAACTCTCCCATCTTGATTTATATCATAACTCTCTACTAATGAGTTATATAGTCCAAGGCCGGCATCCCATATCTCACGATAGGTATTCAGCCCCTCTATCTCAATGCCGTTCCACGCCTGGCCTGTCTTTTCGAAATTGCCGATGATACGGTAGCGAACTTGTACCTTGTCCCCTATCCAGGCAAGACCGGCATACCAGGAACCGGCACGCCCCGCCGTCCCGTGGATATATCCTTCAGTTGCAGAGGTATGGAATGCCCCATCCACCACGAAGTGCTTTCCAAGAAGGCCGGAAGAGAATGAGAGGCCGTAACGCCTTGTAAGATAGGTGCCGAATGCACCTGTAACCTCAACGAAAGGATTCGGATTGACACTCTTTGAACCGAGGGATACAGTGCCGCCGAATGCACCATCTCCGTTTGTGGAAGTACCCACTCCACGCTGAATCTGGACGCTCCCGAGCAGAGACGAATAGCTGTTCATATTAGCCCAAAAGACGCATTGGTCTTCGGGAGAGTTGAGAGGAACGCCGTCGAGGGTGACGTTGATTCTGGAATCACCAGCTCCGCGGATACGCATATAGCTGGTACCCATACCGATACCGTTTTCGCTCCAGGCCAGCACGCCGGGGGTTCTTGAAAAGAGGAACGGCAATTCCTGCCCGCTCTTGGAAAATTTAACGAGCTGAGCGGAGCTCACTTCCGATACCGCAAACGGAGCGGAAACGTCGGCGCGCACACCTGTCACGACCGCTTCCTGCAGCCGCTCGGACTTCAAGGTGTCCTGCCCCTCGTCATTCTGAGGCATCAGCAGTGCGTCATTCTGAGCGTCAGCGAAGAATCTCCCCGAA
>JABUTQ010000261.1 GCA_021443605.1 Bacteroidales bacterium
CTGAAGATTACGGGTGATGTTCATCAAAAGGAGATGTCAATTGATGAGCTTTACAGCGAGCAGAAGATAGGGGTGGTTGGCTTCCGTCAGAAAAATTATTCCGCAGGATATATCAATCAGGGGGCTTCTGAAAGCGACAAGATAGAGATAGCAAACCTTTCGGACAAGGAGATTACGATTACTCAGGTATCTGATTCTCCGGCGCTTTCTTTTTCAGTCAAGCCAAATCCTGTTCCCGCCCACAGCACGGCTACGATAAGTTGGAAGATTGACACCAAGAAGGGCGAGCAGCAGTGGGGAAAAACGTTCTATCCCATAAAACTTGCGGTGAACGGAAAGCCGCAGAAGGGGGAAGTCACCATTATGGCCAGCATTCAGGACAATTTTGACAACTATACCCGCAAAATGCTTGACAATGCCCCGGTTCCGTATCTCGAAAAGACTTTTTACGAATTTGGAGAGGTTGAATCCGGAAAGGTTATGGAGTGTTCGTTTACCGTGAAAAACAGGGGGAAGAATGATCTTGTCATTCACAAGATAGAAGTGGAACGCGCAGGAGTTGAGGTGATTACAAAGATGCCTGTTACTGTCTCTCCTTCGGGGCAGGGTGTGGTGAAACTTAAATTGGACACATCCAAGATGCGCGGAGAAGTCGTCAACGTGCTCACGCTCATAACAAACTCACCGAACAAGCCGATGGTCAATTTCTTTGTAAACGGCTATGTGAACAAATAACCGATAAAATTTGAAAACTATGGATAATACAAAGCAGGGCGATTTTTTTGCCGACTATAAAAATGAAGATTCAGCATTGATTGTAAACGAAGGGGTGGAGAAACTCCCTACAGTCAATCCGTATTTCAAATCTCCGTTCAAGAAAAGGCCGCGTCTGCTTACGGAAGATGAATATATGGATGGTATCGTGCGTGGAGACAGAACGATTCTCAGTCAGGCTATCACTCTGGTGGAGAGCGTTTTGCCGGATCATCGCAGGATGGCGGAGAGAATCGTGCAGAGATGTCAGGTGATTTCATCCAAGCTCAAGACGATGCGTATCGGAATCACCGGTGTCCCCGGTGCGGGCAAAAGTACTTTCATAGAGGCATTTGGGTCATATCTTACATCGGAAGGGCATAAACTTGCCGTCCTCGCCATAGACCCCAGCAGTGAAAAGAGCAAGGGGAGCATTCTTGGAGACAAAACAAGGATGGAGACACTCTGCAACGACCCAAATGCATTCATCCGTCCCAGTCCGAGTGCCGGCTCTTTGGGCGGTGTGGCCCGTAAAACCCGTGAGACCATCCTCCTTTGTGAGGCAGCCGGTTTTGACGTAATATTCATAGAAACCGTAGGAGTTGGTCAGAGCGAGACGGCCGTCCACTCTATGAGCGACTTCTTTCTATTGCTGATGCTATCCGGTGCGGGCGACGATTTGCAGGGGATAAAGAGAGGCATTATGGAAATGTCTGATTTGATATCAATTACAAAGGCAGACGGCACAAATGTGGATAAGTCCAATATGGCACGGGCTCTTTATGCAAATGCCCTCCATCTGTTCCCTCCCACTGAATCGGGATGGGTGCCTACGGCTGTCACTTCGTCTGCCGTCACCAAGAGCGGCCTGCCCGAGATTCTCAAAAAAATTGAGGAGTATTTCAATCTGGTTTGGGGCAATGGCTTCTACGAACGCAAGAGACGTGAACAAGCCCGTTACTGGATGTATGAGAGTATAAATGAGGAGCTTAAGAATATGTTTTATGAAAACGAGACAGTCATGAAACTTCTTCCCGATTATGAAAATGCGGTTTTGGAAGGTCAGATTGAGTCTTTTGCCGCAGCTTCCGAGCTCATAGAAAAGTATTCCGGAAAAAGATAGCCCCTTATGCACGAATTTGTCCACATCCTGGAGGATGTACTTCTCAATGCCATTCTCGTTACAGGTCTGGTAATCATTATGATGTTGATGATAGAGTTTGTCAACATCTCCACAAAAGGAAAATGGTTTGAATCCCTGCGCCAATCAAAGGTCGGAGGGGTTTTTCTTGGTGGATTGCTCGGCCTATTCCCCGGATGCATAGGCGGTTTTGCCACGGTTTCGCTCTATTCTCACAAGATGCTCTCTTTCGGGGCACTTGTGGCAATGATGATTGTCTCGTCCGGCGACGAATCATTCGTTATGCTGGCCATGTTTCCTTCCAAAGCGTTGATTCTCTTTGGAATATTGTTCGTAATCGGTATTGTCGCCGGGCTTGTCATAGATTTGTGTTTCCCTAAGAAAGAGGTGTCGAAAACCTCTTGCGGAGAGGAATTTGCTGTGCATGAATGTGATATAGAACACCACCATCCGGAAGGGGAGGCATGCACAGAAGATTGTCCCCACCGCTCTCTGAAGAACTTCTGCAATCCCGGCTGGCGCAGATTGGCACTTCTTGCAGGGGAGATTGCCTTCATTGCTGCTTTGGCCTTCGGAATGCTCGAGCACGAGCACGGTGCAGAGGGAGAAGGCCATGCGGGGCTCCATATCTTTGATGAGTATTGGATAAATCTCATTTTTGCCATCCTCAGTATTTTTGTGGTCTGGTTTACAGTCGTTTCACCCCGCCATTTCATTGAGGAACATCTTTGGAAGCACATAATAGGACACCATCTGATATCAATTTTTTGCTGGACGTTCGGTACTCTCCTTGTTGTCGAAACGGCCCTCAATTTTCTTGATATCTCTTCGTGGGTATCCTCCAATGTTCCGTTTATGATTCTTCTTGCGGCTTTGGTCGGAATAATTCCGGAGTCAGGTCCACATTTGATTTTTGTGACCTTGTTCGCCACGGGGGTGATTCCGTTCCCCGTGCTTCTTGCAAGCAGCATTTCGCAGGACGGACACTCTTCGCTCCCTCTTTTGGCTGAAAACAAAAAGAGTTTCGTCTATGCGAAATCGATCAATGTCGCCGTCGCCCTCATCGTGGGATTCGTGTCGTACATATTGTTCTGAAAATTTAATCGACTTATTTTTTAATCATAATATAATTCAATAACTTCGCGAGATTTTATAACTTATTCAAAATGATAAATATTCTTAAGAAACTGTTTGGCTCGAAAGAGGAGAGGGATATCAAGAAAATAACCCCTATCGTAAACAAGATAAAAGCTGAATACGAACGAATCGATAACCTTGATGATGACAGCCTGAGGGCGGAAAGCGCTGCCTTGAGGGCTGAAATTCTGGCATATACGGCAAATGAAGAGGCTGAGGTCGCTAAAATTCGCGAGCAGCTTGCAGACGTGGAGATTGAGGTATCCAGGAAAGAAGAGTTGGCCACCCGTCTCGACGAACTCGTAAAAAAGATTGACGAAAAGATAGAAGAGGCGCTGGACAATGCTCTGCCGAAGGCTTTTGCAATTATGAAATCGACTGCCCGCCGTTTCAATGAAAAAGAGACAATCAAGGTAAAGGCCACCGATTTTGACCGCGAACTGAGCACATCAAAAGACTTCGTTACGATAGAAGGCGATTATGCATACTGGAAAAACGTATGGATGGCCGGAGGTAATTCCACAAAATGGGATATGGTTCACTACGATGTCCAATTGTTCGGAGGTGCGGTGCTTCACAAAGGGAAGATAGCTGAGATGGCGACAGGTGAGGGAAAGACTCTCGTCGCTACCCTTCCGGTATTCCTCAATGCACTTGCCGGCAAGGGCGTTCACGTGGTGACAGTCAACGACTACCTCTCAAAGCGTGACTCCGAGTGGATGGGGCCTCTTTACCAGTTCCACGGATTGAGCGTGGATTGCATCGACAAGCATCAGCCTAATTCAGAAGGGAGAAAGAAAGCGTACAGATCCGATATCACCTTCGGCACAAACAACGAGTTTGGTTTCGACTATCTGCGTGACAATATGGCAATCAACCAGGATGACCTTGTGCAGCGCAAGCACCATTTCGCAATTGTCGATGAGGTCGATTCCGTGCTTATAGACGACGCCCGTACACCTCTCATCATTTCAGGTCCCGTCCAGAGAAGCGGCGACGAGACTTTTATCGAGTACAAGCCATACGTTGAAAAGCTCTATAATGCACAGCGCCAGATAGTTAATCAGTTCCTCAACGAGGCTAAGAAACTTATCGCCGAAGGCGAAATCAAGGACAAGGGAGAGATAATGCTCCTCAAAGCCTTCAAGGGCTTGCCGAAATATACTCCGCTCATCAAATATCTCAGCGAGCCGGGTATAAAGATTATCCTTCAGGAGGCTCAGTCCAAGATTACCAGGATGGCTTTTACCGAAAAGGATATCGAGCAGAGAATCATCACCAACGACCTCTACTTTGCAATTGATGAGCAGCAAAAGAGCGTCGAGCTTACCGACAAGGGTAACGATGTGCTTGCAAGTGCGGTGAACGATCCTGAGTTTTTCCTTATGCCTCGTCTTGGAGAAGAGGTCAGCAAGATTGAACAGGATACCACTCTTTCCGATGAAGAGAAGCGTGTCAAGAGAGATGAGCTCAATGCCAACTATTCTCTCAAGGCCGAAAGAATGCATACTGTGGATCAGCTCCTCAAGGCATACGCAATGTTTGCGAAGGATGTCGATTATGTGATTATCGACGGCAAGATCAAGATTGTTGACGAGCAGACCGGACGTATCATGGAGGGACGCCGCTGGAGCGACGGTCTCCACCAGGCAGTAGAGGCTAAGGAAAACGTCAAGGTGGAAGCTGCCACACAGACATTTGCAACCATCACGCTGCAGAATTATTTCAGAATGTACCACAAACTCTCCGGAATGACAGGTACCGCTACAACTGAGGCGGGCGAATTCTGGGAGATATACAAGCTCGACGTTGTCGCAATCCCCACCAACAGACCTGTAATCCGTGACGACCAGCCTGACCTCGTCTATAGGACAAAGAAAGAGAAATACGACGCAGTAATCGCTCAGATTCAAGAACTTGTATCCCAAGGAAGGCCTGTACTCGTGGGTACTACTTCGGTCGAAATATCCGAGCTCCTCAGCAGAATGCTTCGTATGAGGGGAATCCCTCACCAGGTGCTAAATGCCAAGCAGCACGCCCGTGAGGCTGAGGTCGTTGCACACGCAGGTAACCCCGGTACAGTGACTATCGCCACCAATATGGCAGGTCGTGGTACCGACATCAAGCTCACTCCTGAGGTGAAGGAGGCAGGTGGTCTTGCAATTATCGGCACTGAGCGCCACGACAGCCGCCGCGTCGATCGTCAGCTGCGAGGCCGAAGCGGCCGTCAGGGAGACCCGGGGTCATCTATCTTCTATGTATCTCTGGAAGACGACCTTATGCGTCTGTTCGGTTCCGAGAGAATCGCCAAGGTTGTAGATTCTATGGGGATGAAAGAGGGAGAAAGCCTTCAGAGTTCAATGCTCTCAAGCTCTATCGAGCGTGCCCAGAAGAAGGTCGAGGAAAACAACTTCGGTATCCGTAAAAACCTTGTGGAATATGATGACGTGATGAATTCACAAAGAGAGGTTGTCTATACCAAGCGCCGCAGCGCCCTCACCGGAGAGCGTATAGACGTGGATGTGCTCAATATGGCATCCGACTATTGCGGGATATTCGTTGACAAGAATAATGACCTTGATTATGAGGCGTTTACCGAAGAGTTGATGATGACTCTCTCAGTTGAGCCGGGCTTTGATGCAGAATTCTATGATAAAGCCAAGAAAAACGAACTTGTCGAGAAACTGCGTGAAACCATAGCCGAAACCCAAAAACGCAGAAACGATACAATGATTGCACAGGCTTGGCCTATCATCAGTTATGTTTATGACAAGAAGCGTATGCTCTATCAGAATATCGCCATACCAGTAAGTGATGGAAACAGGGTGTATCAGATTGTCGTGGATCTCCGTAAGGCATACGAAACACACGGCCGCGAGCTTGTAAGATCACTTCAGAAAACCATAACCCTCAGAGTGATAGATGAATACTGGAAGAATCACCTTCGCGATATGGACGATTTGAAGCAATCTGTGCAGAATGCTTCATACGAGCAGAAAGATCCAAAACTCATCTATAAGATTGAGAGTTTCGGGCTGTTCAGCAATGCCCTTGAAGGGATCTATAAAGATGTAATGGCATTTCTCCTGCGAGCATTCATCTTCCTCAAAAACGAGGAGCAGTCTCCCGATGAGGTGGCAAAAGAGGCTCACGAGAAGAAGACAGACCTCAGTCGTATGCAGCAGGGACGCCCCGATTTGCTCACCCGCAGCAGCGAGCCGCAGACAAAGATGCCGATAAAGGTGGAGAAGAAAGTTGGCAGAAACGATCCTTGCCCTTGTGGAAGCGGCAAGAAATATAAGAACTGCCACGGCAAAGACGAAGCTTAACCTTTAAAACTCAGATATATGGAAAAATTTGACATAATTGTTATCGGTTCCGGCCCTGGCGGATATGTCGCAGCCATAAGGGCTTCGCAATTGGGATTCAAGACGGCTGTCGTTGAGCGCGCAGACCTTGGCGGCATTTGCCTCAACTGGGGCTGTATCCCCACAAAGGCATTGTTGAAGAGTGCCCAGGCGCTTCATTATGCAGAACACGCAGAAGAATATGGATTCAGTGCTGAGAACGTAACCCCTTGTCTTGAAAAGATAGTGGCACGCAGCCGCGGCGTTTCGGAAACTATGAACAAGGGCATCGCCTTTCTCTTCAAGAAAAACAATATCACAGTTTTGCCCGGTGCCGGTTTCGTTTCGGCTCCCCATATCGTAAAAGTCTATGGCGATGAAGGTGAAGCAGATTATTCTGCAGACCATATAATCATCGCCACAGGTGCCCGTCCCGTATCACTTCCGTTTGCTCCCGTGGATGGGGACAAGATTTGGTGCTACCGTCAGGCTCTCGTCCCCGAGAAACTTCCCAAGAGTATGGCAGTCATCGGTTCGGGTGCAATCGGTACCGAATTTGCCTTCTTCTATCGTTCCCTTGGCGTTGAGGTCACTATCATCGAGTTTATGGACAGAGTACTCCCAGTTGAAGACGATGACGTTTGTGCCCAAATCAGTCGCAGCCTTCGCAAGGCCGGAATCAAGGTGATGGTTTCATCTGCAGTGAAGAGCGTTGAGAAAGGGGAGTTGTGCAAACTTTCTGTCGAGACGAAGAAAGGTATGGAAACCATTGAGGC
>JABUTQ010000140.1 GCA_021443605.1 Bacteroidales bacterium
GATGACGAATATTACAGGGCGATAGAGCATCTTGAAATGTGCAGGATGATAGGTTTTGATACCGAGACAAAGCCGGTGTTCCAGCCTAATGCCCGAAGACACAGCACAGCATTGCTACAGTTGTCGAGCGATTCCGATGCGTTTTTGTTCCGTCTTCATCTGATGGGGCTTCCCGATGAGTTGGCATCGATTCTCGCAAGCCCTTCCATCACTAAGATTGGCGCCGCCGTGAATGATGATATCCATGGCTTGCAGCGCTACAACAATTTTACCGCAGCCCGTTTTATGGATCTCCAGCGTTTTGGAGATAAATACGGCATTAAAGACAAGAGTGTCAAGAAGATGGCCGGCATTATTCTCGGGGTTAAGGTGTCCAAATCGCAACAGCTCTCCAATTGGGAGGCTGAAGAGTTGTCTCACGCACAGTGCCTCTATGCCGCCACCGATGCCTGGATTTGCCTAAAAATGTATAAGAAACTCCTGTCAACCACATAAATGGAAAAGAAAATCATCCTTGGAAAGGGGAGGGAAGACTCTCTGCGCAGGTTTCACCCGTGGGTGTTTTCCGGTGCGATAAAGAAAATTGAAGGGAACCCCGCCGAAGGCGATATCGTTGCCGTTTTGTCTGCATCCAATGAGGTTCTTGCATTCGGCCATTATCAAGTGGGGTCTATCGCAGTACGTGTGCTCAGTTTCGACTCATCTTGCCTTATGCCCGATTTCTGGGAGAACAGGATAATGGCGGCAAAGCAGCTTCGCTCCGTTATAAAATCCTCTGATACTGATTGTTATCGTCTTATACACGGAGAGGGTGATGGTCTCCCCGGTTTGATTGTGGACATATATGACGACGTGGCTGTGCTGCAGGCGCATTCCGTTGGAATGTTCCGCTCGCGTCAAGCTATATGCGATGCGCTGGTGAAGGTGTTTGGCGGCAGTCTGAGGGCGGTATATGATAAAAGTTCCGGCACGGCCCCCTTCAAGGCAGGCTTGGAACTGAAAGACGGATATCTTTATCTCAACGGGCAGGAACTTCCGGAGACGACCGTGCTTGAAAACGGACACAAGTTTATAGTGAATTGGGAGGCAGGTCAAAAGACCGGCTTTTTCCTTGACCAGAGGGATAATAGGGCACTGGTGGAGAGATATTCGAAAGGGAAGAGGGTGCTCAATCTTTTCTGCTATACCGGTGGATTTTCAGTTTATGCCCTTGCCGGAGGTGCCGTCAGGGTGGATTCCGTGGACAGTTCTGCAAAAGCAATCGAGATGGTAGAGCGGAATATATCATTGAACGGATTCGCTCCGGATAGCCACAAGTCTTTCTGTGAGGATGCAATAGATTATGTAAAGAATTGCAAAAGAGGCGAATACGACTTGATGATTGTGGATCCGCCCGCATTCGCCAAACATCGTGGGGCTTTGAACAATGCCTTGAGGGCTTACCGCCGATTGAATGCTGCCGCCATCGCAAATGTGGCTCCGGGAGGGATAGTGTTTACTTTCAGTTGTTCACAGGCAGTTGATAAGAATGCCTTTGCTCTGGCGGTCTTCTCCGCCGCCGCCGAAACCGCCCGCAGGGTGCGCATTATCGGGCGTATGACTCAGCCGGCTGATCATCCGGTGAATATCTATCACCCCGAAGGGGAATATCTCAAAGGACTTGTCCTTTTTGTGGAATAGTTCATGGAGATTCTTCGCTGTCGCTCAGAATGACAAGTCCGTCATCCTGAGGGAGCGAATGCGACCGAAGGATCTTTTGGAGAAACAAAATAAAACAGCCGCTCTAAACTTGAAGAGCGGCTGCATTTTTATGATAGAAGGTTAAGTTAAAGTTCATCGAAATCTACATCTGAAAAAGATGACTCTGAAGAAGGACGGGACTCTACAACTGTGCAGTGAGCCTTGATATAATCAACAACGTCTTGAAGCCCTTCTGCAAATTTTTCAAAATCTTCTTTATAGAGGAATATCTTGTGCTTGTCATAAACATATCTTCCGTCTCTTTCAACTCTGCGCTTGCTTTCTGTGATGGTCAGATAATAATCGTTGCCCTTAGTGGACTTTACATCAAAGAAATAAGTTCTCTTTCCTGCTCTTACAGGTTTTGAATATACATCATCACCATTGCGCTCAGCAGCTCCCGCATTTTCGTAATCTTCAAAATACATGACCTATTTTTTTAGAAATTATGCCGCAAAGATAACTTTTTTTTACTTCTAAAAACTATCTTTGCAAATATTTTAAATTTAACTATGCTAAATCGTCGCTTACTACGTATCAAAGCATTCAAAGTTCTTTACGCAAATGAGGCATCTGAAAGCCAGTCGCTTGATGCCGCCTGCAAGACTTTGCTCACTTCGTGCGAATGGACCAGGAATCTGTATTATTTCCTCTTGGGAGTGTGTCCTCATTTAGTGCAAATTGCCCAAGATAAAATTGATTCAGGCAAGAGCAAGCTCCGTCCCACTCCGGAAGAGGCTTCGCCCAATATGAAATTTGTGGAGAACGAGTTTGTGAAACTTCTCGTCCAAGACGACAAAATTCTGAACTATTGCCAAAAGCACGGCCTCGGGTGGGCAGACAATGACATTTTTCTAAGAAAACTGTTCAACTCCATCATCTCTTCTGACTATTATGCCGAATATATGTCTTCTCCCAAGAAATCCCTCAAAGAAGACTGCAAATTGTTCAAACGCATTTTCGAAGAGGAATTTGAAGATAATCAGATGCTTGAAGATATCCTCGAAGAGATGTCCGTTTTTTGGATTGACGATCTTGAATATACTCTCAATGTAGTTTTGAGGTCGATAGATTCGGTATCCGCGGGCAACGGCTTCAACCATCCGGACGTCTTCCTGAAGGAGGATGACCGAGATTTTGCACTCCGTCTGCTCACGGCCTGCATCCAGAATTACGATGAATATGCAGCCATAATAGCTGAAAAACTGGTGAACTGGGAGCCGGATCGTCTTGTTTCCACAGACTGCGTCCTCGTGATTATGGGGCTGGCCGAAGCGGTGGCATTCCCATCGATTCCTGTCAAGGTCACAATCAACGAATACGTGGAGATTTCCAAATATTACAGCACCCCCAAGAGCCGCACTTTCGTCAACGGCCTCCTCGATACTATTATCCAAGAGAAATCAGCATCCGGCCAAATAGTCAAGTCTGGAAGGGGATTATTTACAGAGTAAATTTTAATTGATTGAATATGAATATGTTAACTATGTTTTTGCAAGCAGGTGCAACCGGACAGGCCGCACAGAGCGCCAACTTCACCTTCTTCATTATGATTATTCTGATTTTTGTCATAATGTGGATATTTATGATTCGTCCGCAAAAAAAGCAGCAGAAGGAGCTCGAAAATTTTAGAAATTCGCTCAAGAAGGGAGACAAGGTCGTGACAGTCGGCGGAATACACGGCACCGTTGCAGAAGTGAAAGAAACGATGCTGTTCCTTGAAATTGACCAGAACGTCAAGATCCTCGTTGACAAGGCATCTGTTGTAAAAGATTTCAGTGACACCCAGAAATAATGTTTGAACCAAAGAAGATAGTGTCTTTAATGGGCGCTCTTCTTATGGCATTTTTTATATGGTTCGTCCATACGATGTCTCTGAATTATACCGACTATGTCCAATACAGTGTAGAGGTTGATGCGGATATTCCCGGACATAGTGGAGTGGCCATTGCAAATGAGCTGCTTACAATCAGGGGAGATTCCGATGGCTTCACACTTGTCGGACATAAATTAACCAGAGGCGGTGGGGCGGTCATAAAATTGAAATTGGAAGAGAGTCTTTTGCATCCTGCAGAGGGTGTAAAGGACTTGTACTTTGTCAATACATCGGAGATACGCGAAAGGATAAGCCAGGCCGTTTCTGAAAATCTGAAAGTTGAATATATTGAAAACCAGCAACTTACCTTTATATTTCCAGAAAAGTCGTTTAAAACGGTGGAGGTGAGCCCCACTTTTGACATCAGGTGCCGGAGTCAATATATGTTGGTGGGAGACATTGAGACCTTTCCCGATTCCGTGGTGATTTATGGAGACGTGGCGACTTTGGACAAGATTCAGCGTATATCCACGAGAGCGGTTTCTTTGTCGGATGTCTTCAGGTCCGAGAATGGGGCCGTTGCTTTGGAAACGATTGAAGGGGTGAGGGTTTCGGAAAAAGAGGTCAAGTACTCGTTCAAGGTGTCAAGGTATGTTGAAAACAAGGAAGAGATTGGGCTTACTACCATAAATGTTCCCGCAGGAAAGCATATTAGAATGATACCTTCCAGAGTGACAGTTACTTACAGGATTCCTTTTGCTAAAAATATGACAAAGTTGGACAATCCCCCTTCGTTTGGGATAGATTATAACGACTTTGCCAATTCGATAAGTGCAGGGGTGATTCCCCGCTTTCAAGAGTATAACGGAACGTTACTTTCGTATACCTTGGATCCACCTTATGTTCAATGCATTATGACAGAGTGATGGAAGATTGCAAGGTGATAGTTTGCACGGGCGGCATAGGCAGCGGGAAGTCTTATGTAATCAAGGCTTTCAATGCAGTCGGTATCCCTTCTTATGACAGCGACGGGAGGGCAAAAAAACTCTACGACTGCAATGAAAAGCTCCTTTCGCAGGTGGTTGGGATAGCGGGAGATGATATCTTGAACAATGGCCGTCTTGACCGTAAACGGTTGGCGGAGAAGATATTTTCAGACCAATCCCTTTTGGAGAGAGTGGAAGGGGTGGTGCATCCGGCTGTGCTTGAAGACTTTGAATTGTGGAAAAGGAGGCAGGAGAGCCGAATCGTGATTTTCGAATCGGCAATATTCTTGCAGAAACCGCAGTTGAGGCATATTGCAGACTATATTGTTGCCATTACCGCTCCTGAAGAGGTGCGGATAAACAGGGTTATGGTGCGGGATTCAATATCGAGAGAACAGGTGTTGGAGAGAATGTCAAATCAGATGCCTTCCGAAGAGATTGTGAAGAGTGCGGATTATACAATATACACAAATGACAGGGATGCAGTGCTCCCTCAGATTTATAAAATTTTGAAAATAGTTGAAAATAGTTGAAAACCATGAAATACGGTAAGTGGATAGGTGGGGCCTTAGGGTGGATTATATTGGGCCCGATGGGGGGCATACTCGGCTTTATTATAGGGGGACTTGCCGATAGGGATGGCACGGCCCCCGGGTGGATTGGAGGAAGTGAAGCACAGCAATCTTCTTCTGATAGAGGCGCTTACAACAAGAACAGGCGTTATACCCAAGAGGAGCAGCGCAACAGTTTTCTGATGTCTTTTATGGTCTTGTCTATGGCCGTGATAAAGGCAGACGGCCGTTTTTTGAAATCGGAACTCGAATTTGTCAAGGACTTTATCCGCAGAAACTTTGGAGAGCAGGCTTTGGTGGAGGCGATGGATATTATGAAAGACTTGAAAGACAAGGAGATAAATGTCAATCAGGTTGGCCGCCAGATTGAGACCTATATGAACTATTCCCAGAGGATGCAATTGTTCCACTATCTTGTCGCCCTTTCTCAGGCTGATGGCGAGATGGCGCAGAGTGAGGTTGACGTCTTGCGAACCATTGCCACCTCAATAGGCCTTAAATACGGCGACGTGGAGTCTATCCTCTCGATGTTCAAGGACGACCTCGAATCGGCATATCGCGTGCTCGAGATTTCATCCGATGCGACCGACGAGGAGGTGAAGAAAGCATACAAGAGCTTGGCAATCAAGCATCATCCGGACAAGGTAGCATCTCTCGGGCCGGATGTCCAGAAGGCTGCGGAAGAAAAATTCAAGAATATACAATCGGCATACGAAAAGATTAAGAAAGCAAGAGGTATGTCGTAGTTTTAAATAAAGTTAATTTGAATATGAAAACAGATTTGAAAAAAGTATTGTCAATTTCAGGACAGTCAGGGCTTTTTTACTATGTCGCCCAGGCAAAAAATGGAATCATAGCTGAATCTTTCAGCACAAAATCAAGGTCGGTATTTGGGGCAACTGCCCGTGTCACTTCATTGGCAGATATATCAATATATACTGTAAATGAAGAAGTTGCATTGAGGAAAGTGCTTGAAGACATGCACGCAATCCTTGGAGAAGAACAGGCTCCTTCTCAGAAGGGCAATCCCAATGACATCAAGGCATTCTTCTCGAAGGCCATTCCCGAATACGACCAGGATCGCTTCTATGTTTCTCACATGAAGAAAGTTTTGGAGTGGTACAACTTGTTGCTGCAATATGCTTCACTCGATTTCGAGGATGAGGAATCTGAGTCAGAAGAAGCTCAGACACAGGATGTTGAAGCAAAGGAAAATAAACAGGCGTCAAAGGCCAACGCCGCCGCTTCTGCAAAGAGTGTGAAAGCCACTTCTGCAAAAGCCGCCAGCGCCAACGCCGCCGCAGCAAAGAAGACCACAAAATCTGTACAGAGAAAAGCCAACTAATCTTGAAACTGCAAATCATCACACTCGGCTGTTCAAAGAACAGGGTCGATTCCGAGCATATTCTTGCCCGGGCGGCTGCGTGCGGTGTGGAGATTGTATCCGAAAACGCTTCATTCGAGGATGCTCGTCCCGATATTGTGGCGCTCAATACCTGCGGTTTCATTCAGGATGCCAAGACAGAATCTATAGAGGCGATATTCTCTGCATTGGAGGCAAAGAAGCGCGGCTTTGTGGGTAAAGTGCTTGTATTCGGCTGTCTTTCACAAAGATACCGCAAAGAGCTTCAAGAAGAAATTCCTGAAGTTGACGGTTTTTTAGGGTCATTCGATGCCGAAAATCTGCTTGCTGCAATGGGACTGAAAAACGATGACGGCCTCTATTATCGCCGGCTGCTGACAACACCGCCCCATTATGCTTACCTGAAGATTTCCGAAGGATGCAACCGCACTTGCTCGTATTGCGCCATTCCTGCAATCCGCGGAGCCCATATCTCCGTTCCGATGGAGAAACTTGTCCGTGAAGCGGAGGAGCTTGCTGGCTTAGGTGTAAAGGAGCTGATTGTGGTGGCACAAGACACCACCTATTACGGATTGGACCTCTACAAGAAGCGGATGCTTGCTCCGCTGCTCGCAAAACTCGCTGA
>JABUTQ010000165.1 GCA_021443605.1 Bacteroidales bacterium
TCTATTCTGAAGGATGTAACAATCTGATAAAAAGGGATATGGCTCACATATTATCTTCAATGGACGATTTTTTCGAGGTTTTGAACTGGAAGGTCAATAAAAGGAATGTTGAGCAGGAAATTCTATTCCCTTCAATTGATTCAAACAAGTCAGCGATTATCAATGTCTTGAGAAAGGAGAATGAGTTGAATCCGCACGAGATTGCAGACCTCACCGGGCTCTCAGCAGAGAGCGTTTCAATAAATCTGATAGAACTCGAAATGGAAAATATCATCACTTCCTCTCCTTCCGGAAGATACTCTTTGAGATTATAGCATTGTTCTTATAATTTCTTATTGTATCTTTGTAAGATATGGTAGACACACATTCTCATATTTACGACGAGGCATATTCAGAAGATTTTGAAGATGTCGTAGCAAGGGCAAAGGGAGCCGGAGTGGAGCATCTGATTCTGCCAGGTATAGATTCATCCTGCCACTCTGCAATGATGAATTGCGCAGAAAAGCTCGGAGGATACGCCTCCGCTGCCATCGGCCTGCACCCTACGTCAGTTGCCGAGAACTGGCGGGATGAGCTGCAGTTTGTCTTTGACAATATCGGTGATAGGTTTTGCGCAATCGGAGAAATCGGGCTTGACGAATATTGGAGCAAAGATTTTCTCAAGGAACAAATGGAAGTATTTGAGGCACAGCTTAATCTCTCCGCCGAGCTCGACCTTCCCGTAATAATCCATTCCAGGGAGGCGACCGAAGACATCTTTTCAGTGTTGGATGCCGTCAAGAAGCCAATGAAAGGGGTATTTCACGCATTCTCAGGAAGTTATGAAACTTATTGCAGAATAAAAAAATACGGCGATTTCAAGATAGGAATCGGCGGCGTGATAACATATAAAAACTCTCATACCGCATCATTTCTCAACAAAGTTCCCCTATCGGACATCCTGCTCGAAACGGATGCCCCCTGGCTTACACCTGTCCCTTTCAGAGGAAAACGCAACGAAAGCTCATACATTAAATATATCGCAGAGAAAGTGGCAGAACTGATGAATCTCCCATTTGAAGAGATTGACAGAGCAACCACGGAAAATGCAAAATCAATGTTCAAATTATGAAACCTTCAATACTGATTATATATACGGGAGGTACCATCGGGATGAAGCAAGACCCCGAGACTTTGGCACTTGTCCCCTTCAACTTTGAAAACATATTGGACGAAGTCCCTGAATTGAAGAAATTCGGATATAGGCTCGACACCTATTCGTTTGACCCTGTGATAGATTCGTCTGATATGCACCCTTCGTTCTGGATTGACCTGGCAAATCTCATAAATAAACAATATGACAATTATGACGGATTTGTAGTGCTCCACGGCACGGACACAATGGCATTCTCGGCATCAGCATTGAGTTTTATGTTGAAAAATCTTGAGAAGCCGGTGGTGTTTACGGGTAGCCAACTTCCTATCGGAATGTTGCGGACGGACGGGAAAGAGAACTTCATTTCATCTATTGAAATTGCTGCAGCACGACGTCCGGATGGACACCCTTTTGTACCAGAAGTGTGCGTATTCTTTGATTCACAATTATTTAGAGGGAATAGATGCATCAAGATCAATGCAGAGAACTTCACGGCATTCGAGAGCCCGAACTACCCAGCCCTGGCTCAAGCCGGAATCCATATAAAATTCAACGAATCGGTAATCCACTACCCGGAACACTGGGGACGCAAGCTGAAAATTCATACGGAAATCGACACGAATGTAGCCATTCTGAAACTTTTTCCCGGAATCACCCCCCAATACATTGATGCGGTTCTCAACACCGACGGGGTACGGGCAGTAATTCTTGAAACTTTCGGTGCGGGAAATGCCCCGATGTCCGAAATGTTTCTTTCAAGGGTAAAAAAATGTGTAGACAGGGGTGTAGTAGTGGTCAATGTCACCCAGTGCGCGATGGGGAGCGTGGATATGTCTGCATACGCCAACGGTGTGGCACTCAAGAATATAGGTGTCATCAGCGGGTATGACATAACCACCGAATCCGCCCTTGTCAAACTGTTCTGTTTTTTGGGCTGTTACAACGATATCGAAACGATAAAAAACAGAATAATGACCAATATTCGGGGAGAATTTTCAAAAAATGATTAGTTATTTAAATTTTTTTATTAAATTGCACGTTGATTTTTAGACACTCCTAAGCATATAAAACTATTTAATACTTTGTTTAATAATTAATTACAAAAAACTTATGAAAAAATTTTTCATGTTTTTGGCAGTTGCCGGTCTTCTGACAATTTCTGCTGAGTATCAGTTGGCAAGTGCACAGGACGAACCCGTAGCAACTTCTGCGCAAGTTGATTCTTCTAACCCTTTCGACGCTGCAGCTGACGGACAGCCCCTTCACCAGGCTTTGAAACAGAAATTCATTGAAGGTGGTGCAGGCTTCATGGCAACAGTTTTGTTGTGCCTCATTTTCGGTCTTGCTATCGCAATCGAAAGAATCATCACTTTGAGTCTCTCACAGACCAACACCAAGAAACTTGTTGAAAGTATCGAAGAGTGCCTCAAGAAAAACGACATCGAAGGAGCAAAGGAAGTTTGCCGCAACACTCGCGGTCCTGTTGCAAGCGTATTCATCCAGGGTCTTATGCGTATGGACCAGGGTATTGAAAACGTTGAAAAAGCAGTCGTTTCTTATGGTTCAGTTGAAATGGGCAAGCTTGAAAGCGGCCTTTCTTGGATTACCCTCTTCATCGGTATCGCACCTATGTTGGGATTCATGGGAACAGTTATCGGTATGATCCAGGCATTCGACGCCATCGAAGTTGCCGGTGACATTTCACCTAACCTCGTAGCCGGTGGTATGAAAACAGCGTTGATCACAACCGTAGGTGGTTTGATCGTAGCTATCATCCTCCAGTTGTTCTACAACTACCTTATCTCTAAAGTTGACACTATCGTTGTTGATATGGAAGATGCTTCCATCACACTTATCGACCTTCTCGTTAAATATCAAAAATAGTATAAGATGAAATTGGCTAAATTTTTAAAGTACATACTTCTTGGCCTTTCAGCTATACTTCTTGTTCTTTTCTTTGTAATGCCTCACAGCAATACAAGCGATCAGATCGTCAACGTATATTTGTATTGGACGTATGTGCTTGTTGCCCTGGCTATCGTAGCGCTTGTGGGCTTCCTCCTCGCTAAGACTTTCAGCTCAAAGCAGGGGATTGTAAAGTTTGTCATTCTGCTTGTCGGCGTAGTTGTACTTGTAGGCGGTGCTTACGTTCTCGCCCCCGGTACACCTGTTGCAACCAATGCGAAGGACATTACTGATATGACATTCAAGTTGACAGACACAGCCTTGATTCTTACATACATCCTCTTCGGTGGATCTATCGTAGCCCTTCTTGGCACAACAGTCTTCAACGCAATCAAAAACAGATAAAAATTTTCAAAGATGGCATCAAAAAAGACTCCGGAAATTAACGGTGGATCAATGGCGGATATTGCATTCTTGATGTTGATATTCTTCTTGATGGTTACCACTATGGACCAGGAGAAAGGTCTTGCAAGACGTCTCCCTCCTCTCCCCAGTGAAGATCAGAAGGTCGATGACACAAAGATTAATCGTCGTAATATCATCATTGTGAAAATCAATTCTAACGACCGCCTTTTCGCCGGTAACGAACCTATGGATGTCAGCCTGCTGAAAGATAAAATCAAAGAATTCCTTACAAACCCCACAGAAGACCCGAACCTTCCCGAAAAGGAAGTCAAGTTCATCGAAGGGTTTGGCAATTATCCTGTCACAAAAGGTGTTATCTCGCTCCAGAACGACCGTGGTACAACCTACAGCAAATACATTGAGGTTCAGAACGAGCTTGTGAAAGCAATCAACGAGATTCGTGATGATTTCTCTATGCAAAACTTCGGCAAGAAATATATAAACCTTGACGAAGACAAGCAGAAGATTGTACGCGATTGTATCCCTCAGCAGATTTCCGAGGCAGAACCTAAGGACGTTAATAAGAAATAGGAGATATCAGTATGGCTAAATTCAAAAAAGATGGTAAAAAAGAGGTTCCTGCATTGAACACTGCATCCCTTCCAGATATCGTGTTCATGATCTTGATGTTCTTCATGGTTTCGACCAGTATGCGTCAAACCGACCGTCTTGTTGCTGTCACACCTCCTCAGGCATCTGAAATAGTTAAATTGGACCGCAAGGACCTTGCTTCATACATTTATGTAGGCACCCCGCTCCCTCAGTATCAGTCACAATATGGTACCGACAGCCGTATCCAGCTTAACGACTCTTTCAGAACTATCGACGAAATCCGCGACTTTATCGCCGCAGAGCGTGATAACCTCAGCGAGGCTGACCGCCCAAGCATGCAAGTTTCTATCAAAGCTGACCAGAACACCCGTATGGGTATCATCACGGAAATCAAACAAGAGCTCCGTCGTTGTTCAGCCCTTAGAATCATGTATGGTGCAAGAGAAAAATAGCATCAAATTATACACTTAATAAAGAAAGGGGGAGGCTCTTGTCGTCCCCCTTTTTTTACAATATATCAAAAATCAGTATGAAAAAAACTATCTACACAATAATTGCTTTAGTACTCATTTCACTCACCACAGCCTGCAACTCAAGCAATGAGAAGAAGGCAAAATACGTTTTTTATTTTATCGGCGATGGTATGGGCTTTACACACGTAGCATTGGCTGAAGCTTATAAATCTCTTACTGAAGATGGAACGCAAGTTGGCAGCAAAGGATTGACTTTCACCTCATTCCCTGTCCTTGGTATGGCAACTACATATTCTGCCAATATGCCTATCACCTGCTCTTCTGCAGCCGGTACTGCCCTTTCAACCGGTTTCAAGACAAACAACGGAATGCTCGGCGTTGCCCCCGACTCAAGCGCATTGGAAAGCATTTCATACAAATTTCACAAAGCCGGCAAAAAGGTCGGAATTATGACCAGCGTTACAATAGACCACGCAACACCCGGAGCATTCTATGCTCACTCCGCTTCACGCAACGATTATTACAGCATCGCCTGCGAACTTGGCAAGACTGGTTTTGAATTTTTCGGCGGCGGAAGTTTCTATACTCCTATACCTAATGGCGATTCAAGCAAATCCGCATATATACTCACAGAAAATGACGGATATACTTTTGCATACGGTCTCGACCAGTTCAATGAAAAGAAGGGAACTACAGACAAAATCATATTGATGCAGAGAGAGGGAAGATCGGGTAATCTCCCATACTCTTTTTCTCGTAAAGATAACGACCTGACACTTAGACAAGTTGTATCGGCTGCTGTGGAATTTCTTGATAATAAGGATGGTTTCTTCATTATGGCTGAAGGCGGTATGATTGACTGGGCAGCCCACGCCAATGATGCGGCAAACACAATTTTTGAAGTCTTGGATATGGATTCTGCAATTGAAGTTGCTTACGAATTTTACAAAAAACATCCGGAAGAGACATTGATTGTTGTAGCAGCAGACCACGAGACAGGCGGTGTTACCCTTGGCCGAGGCAAAGGATACACTTTTGATCTTTCGGTAATCAGAGATCAGGCCAAGAAAGTCCACGACTTGAACGTCGATAACTATATGAGTGACGAAAATCTGTCTGTCAATGAAGTCAGCGAAGCTGCAAATATCGGCTGGACAACCACATCTCACACCGGCGGTGCCATCCCTGTATTCTCTATCGGAGCAGGAAGTGAAAAATTTGCAGGAAGGATGAACAATACCGATATTCCTCGCCGTATCTGTGAAGCTGCCGGGGTACAGTTCTAATCTGAAATGAGTAGAAATCTTATATTAATAGCTTTATTATTCATCACGGGATTCACGCTTCAAGCTCAAAACGCACCGAAGCGCGAATTTCGTGGTGCTTGGCTTCATATTGTTGGCAATCAGCAGATTAAAGATATGAACAAAGATGAGCTTCAAGCCTTCTTTGTCAATACCTTGAACGATCTCAAAAAACAGAACTGCAATGCGGTATTCTTTCAGGTTAGGCCTCAGGCAGATGCATTCTACCCTTCCGAACTCGAACCATGGACCAGATTCCTCACCGGAGAACAGGGCGTTGCCCCCAATCCTTTGTGGGATCCTCTGGAGTTTATGATTGATGAGTGTCACAAACGGGGAATGGAGTTACACGCCTGGCTAAACCCGTATAGAGTAACATCCAATGGAGAGGAGCAACTGAGCCCGACACACCTTTATTTCCAAAAACCGGAGATATTCAAAAGATACGGAGAACAGCTTTACTTTGACCCTGGGGAGCCCCAGTCAAGGGAACACACGATAAAAGTGATAACCGATATCGTATCAAGATATGATTTGGATGGGATTCATTTTGATGATTATTTCTATCCTTATCCGGTGAAATTCGAAGAATTCCACGATGATGCCTCTTTTGTAAAATACGGAGAATCAGCCGGTTTTGAATATTGGCAGAAGAATGATTGGCGCAGATGGAATGTTGAAGTGCTAATGCAGGAAATCAACGATACCATCAAGACAATCAAGCCATACATAAAATTCGGCATCTCCCCTTTCGGGATACATCGCAACAAGAAAGAGACTCCTGACGGTAGCGGGAGTGAAACAAATGGTCTATCAAATTATGAGCAACTCTTTGCCGATGTCCCTGCTTGGGCAGAGAAAGGGTATATAGACTATATAGTGCCGCAACTGTATTGGGAAATAGGGCATCCTGCAGCTGATTATGAGACACTTATCAAGTGGTGGAACAGCAGCAATTTCAAGGGGCAGCTGTACATCGGCCAGAGCATCTCCACATTCACAAA
The DNA here is from genome assembly GCA_021443605.1 of Bacteroidales bacterium. Classification (GTDB taxonomy): domain Bacteria; phylum Bacteroidota; class Bacteroidia; order Bacteroidales; family UBA932; genus Equibacterium. Next base: position 6,839 of record JABUTQ010000165.1, read on the forward strand.
ACCTGACCTTAAAAATCCCAAGAGGAACCAGATGGCAAGGAAGATGGAGCTTGTCCGCACCCTGGAAAACGTCGATGGAAATGTCTGGTGGCCGGGGTGGTCGCTGTCAAATGGTGCCCCGCGTCATATAGACGATGGTTCTCAAAATTCCTCAAACAGCAAGTTCAATATAGCAGACTCATTGTCAAAAGTTTACCAGAAACATCCCGCACTAATTCCGGCATTTTCGGATATTGACAGCACCGCCCCCGATG
>JABUTQ010000282.1 GCA_021443605.1 Bacteroidales bacterium
TTCAGGATGACGACGTCATTCTGAGCGCCAGCGAAGAATCTCCACGGGCAGCTCTATTCCGGGAGGACGAGTTCCGCTTCGGTGTAGTGCGCTCCGCCGACTATGCCAAATCCCCCTTTGACATTGAAATGGAGAAAAGTGGTGGGAGCAAGCCCAGCTTCTCCCGACACATTCATCATCTTGTCATATTTACTCCTCATATACAGGAAGTTATCCTCATCTATACTTCCAAGGAGTGCCTTATACTGCATCTCAAGCCTGTCATAACATTTGACGGGAAACACATCCTTCCACCCAACCGATACAAGCTCTATCCCTTCATAGTCAAAACTCCTTATCAAATTTTTAGACTCAACCCTTACCATTTTCATCCTATCATTTTCGGGCACGGCATCAGAATCCTTCCAAAATGCGGTAAACTCATTGTTTCCGATGTTAATTCCGCTCATTTGCGAAGGTAGTCCCGGCAACAAATCTTTCATACCGGCAGTATCCCATTGCGTATCGTAGCGAAAATCGGTGTAAAGGCTCACACCATACCACCCGGCAGTATCGATAATGGTCTTGATTTCTGTCCTGGTAGAGTCTGTAAATCTGGTAATTACGGGGTGAGACCAGAGAGCCACGGAATAGTATCTCTCCTTGGAAGATTCCGGAGCCTTGTACCTGATGATGATATAGTCACGATTATCCTTCTTCTCATTTGTGAGGGTGAATATCGACGGGAATGGCTCGGGGACGACACAACTGGCGGAAATGGGATCTATACCATCGTCTCTGCACTCAATCCTCGCCTCATCTCCGGGATTAAGTGTAATTGAAGCACAGGCAGATGTCGTTGAGCCGATGACATAAGACAACTCCTGCTCCTCATCGTTCACGTAAAAATGGAGCTTCCCATTCTCAATCATCTTTTCCACGGATGGATCGAGATTATCTTGTGTGACGGCATACTGTGAAGGATATGCCTTCCTTACGGAAATTGTAAAAATGTCTAAATTGCTTGGAAAGCACTCCAAATAGAGCTTAGTTTCTCCATCCAACCCCTTTATATCGAAATCGAACTCACAGGAAGTGAGCAGGAAAAGCATCGCGAATATGTATATCAACTTTTTCATCATCAAAACTTTAAGCAATAACTGAATGAAGGGATTATGGGGATTATCCCATAGTAGCTTGAAACGATTTTCTTGAGTTTATTGTCGGTACGAACCATACCGTAATATGGGTTCATCCTGCAATATGCATTGTATATACTTACGTTCCAGGTACTTAGATTTCCTCGTCTTGTTGTTTTATTAAATGTTAGTCCGAGGTCCAGACGATGGTATGGAGGAAGGGCTATGTTGTTGGGAGACGTTTGAATCTCCACCGACGAAGAACTGAGAATAGATGTGAGATCTCCCATTTCAGTATCCTTCAAACCATCTGTCCTGTCAGCCGGCACAACATAATCTGAAATTGTCATCCTATTGCCGCTATGGAAGTTCCACGCGGCGTAAATGCTGAAGAAATCGTTGAAATCGTATGATCCTGAGATGGTAAACTTGTGTCTGTTATCAAACCTATCCGGATACCAGTCTGCACATATCCGCTCAAAATAGCGCTCCGTCCAGCTGAGGGTGTAAGCACAATATACGTCAATCTTGTCGGTACGATATCCAAACTCCACATCCCCGCCATAGCTTCTCCCCTTCCCTTCGCTGAAAGAGGTCTCCCATTCATCTATCGGAGGGAAGAAGGCAGCCTTCCCCACATATTCGTGCAGCTTGTCCATCGCCTTCCAGTACCCCTCGAGAGTAATATGCATCTCGGGGTTGAATTTATATTCTGTGGATAGTGCCACCTGCCACGACTCCATAGGCTTTACAGTGGCGGTGGAGGGCATCCAAAGGTTTGTCGGCAAATCCAGATACAACGATGCTACCTGATGGTTAAACTGGGTCATCTTTGTGTATGAAGTCTTTATCGACACCTTCTCAGAGACTTTGAAATTCATCGCAACTCTCGGTTCCACAGCATGATACACTTTTCCTTTGCAGGCATACAAGGCATACCGGAGCCCCAGGTTGAGCTTGTACCACGAAGCAAGATTCATCTCATCTTCGATATAGACGTAAGGCTCGCTGCCGTAGTATTTCCCTCCGTTTTTATCGGCTGTGGAGTCGATGGAAGCGCCGATAGTTTTAATCTTTGTTTCACGTTCCGCATTATAGAAATGTGACTGCCAGCCGGCACCAAACCTCACAAGATGCCTCTTTGCGGGAGCCCACCAGAAATCGGCGACAAGCCCCAAGTCGTTGATACGGGAGATATTGGTGCTAGTCACGAAACTTTGGTTCTTAAGGTCGTCACTCTCGATATCTATGTCTATTTTGCCATTGAATATGGTATGATATCCTATCAGTCTGAATTTAAGATTATCGGAAATTGCATAGTTCCATTTGAGGGATGTAAGAAAATTACCCCAACGGGCAGTGTTTCCAAGGATATAGCTTGCCGAATCGGGATTTTCCCTGTTTTCGTTATTTTTAAATTTCACGTTAAACAAATCCGATCCTCCGTAAAAATTGAGGGAGAGCATATTGTCGTTTGAAAATCGGTGAGTTACGCCGGCATTCAAGTCCCAGAAAGCATATCTGAAATCTGATTTTAGCCCACTATCCCTTTTTCTGTGGTTTATGATAGCAAGGGCCGGAATTGTAAGGATATCCAACCAAGAGCGCCGCAACGCCACATTTATGGAGGTTTTATTTTTTACAATCGGCCCCTCAAACTGCAACCTCCCGTCTATCAGGCCGATGGAGAAAATGCCGTGATACTCTTTGAAATCTCCCGGGCGTGTCTGCACATCAACGACCGAAGACAACCTGCCTCCATAACGGGCAGGAAAGCCGCTGCTGTAAAAGTCTGCATTTTCAATAACATCCGTATTGAAAGAAGAAAAAAGGCCCGCAAGGTGGCTCACTTGATACAACGGCACTCCGTCCAACAGAAAGAGGTTATCACTGCCTGTGCCACCGTGGACATACAACCCGGACGAGAGTTCCGATCCACCGCTTACACCCGGCAGCATCTGGATCGCCTTAATCAAATCCGGACTACTGAAAAGGGCGCCACTGAGTTTCAACTTCTTGCTGTCGAGGCGCTGCAACCCTGTCTGGGTGATATTGTCCCGCATCAGTCTGTCTGCCACCACTACAGATACAGAAAGCGTATCTTGCAGAATATCAGTATCATCATTCTTCACCTGAGCATTGGCACTCACAATCCCGATTGAAAGAAGGAGCCAAATTGCCGTCACATATCTTATAATCTTCACATTCATACCGACTGCAAATATATCATATTTTATCGTCAGACAATTCCACAATGATTATTCCACAATGACAAAAAGAGGCAAAAAAAGAGGTGCAGAATTATCCGCACCTCATTTATTGAAGATGTCAAATCAGACTATTTAACGTATGCATTGCTTACGGCAAAGGTAGCCGGATTCTTGATTGAGAACTTGGCGCTGCTGCACTTGCAGTTCGCATTCTTGGCAAAGAACACTGTGTATTCGCCGGCTGCAGTTTCCCACTGGTTTGCGGCGCTGTTGAACGATGCAAGCTCGTAAGCCGATACCTTGAAGGTAAGAGTCTGGCTTTCACCCGGTTTCAAAAGTTTAGTCTTGGCAAATGCCTTGAGCTCGCGACTGGGCTTCTCGAGACCGCCCTTAGGAGCAGAGACGTAAACTTCAACAACTTCTTTACCAGCAACCTTGCCTGTGTTTTTAACAACCACGCTTGCTGTAAATCCGTCGCTGGTAGCCTTCACAACCGGTTTTGAATACTCGAAAGTAGTATAGCTCAGACCAAATCCGAAAGGATATGAAACGGCCTTGTTCTGAGTGTTGAACCAACGGTATCCAACCCAGATGTCTTCGTCATAATTAGTGTAGTCGAGATTCTTCACCTTTTGGGGAGCGCCACCGCGCATACCCCACATATTGCCACCACCGCGCTGCTCTGTGCCGCGAGGGAAGTTGAGAGATGAAGGGTGATCCATATAGGTGTTGGGGAATGTCATTGTGAGCTTTCCTGAAGGATTAACCTTTCCTGAAAGGACGTCTGCCACAGCATCACCGCCTTCCTGACCAGGCTGCCAGGCGAGGAGAATTGCATCGGGGAGATTTTTCCAAGAGTTGGTCTCGATAACACCACCAATATTGAGGACTACAACAACCTTCTTGCCTGCAAGGTGGAAAGCGTTGCAAACGTCGTTGAGGAGCTGACTTTCTGCAGCTGTGAGGTTGAAGTCATCATCCACGCGGCGGTCTGCACCTTCGCCTGAGTTACGACCTATCACAACAACTGCAACGTCGTTGCCTGCTACGCGTGCGTCAATGAAATTACGGCTGAGGGGAGCCTCGGGCACCTTGCGTGCACCAAGAAGCACAGAACCTGCACCTGAACCTGCACTCATCTCAACTCTCTTGAAATCAACGTATTTCTGATAGTAATCTTTCAAAACTGGATCAAGGACATAGCCTGCGTGCTCAAGACCATCGTTGAGGCCGATGACATAAGCCTTGTTCACGTTTCCTGAACCTGTACCACCGGCAACGAAGTCAACTGAAGAGGCTCCGAAGAGGGCAACTTTCTTGCCTGATGCGAGAGGAAGAGACTCGCCTTCATTCTTCAAAAGAACCATTGATTCGGTGGCAGCGGCACGGGCAGCTTGTGCGTGAGCCTTGAGATTCGGCTTGTCGCTGTATTTGTAATTTCTGAAGTGAGGAGTCTTTACGATGTACTGAAGGATTCTGCGAACATTGCGGTCGAGGTCATCCATTGAGAGCTGGCCGTTCTTCACAGCTTCCACGATTCTCTTCTGCTCAACATCACTGCCGGGCATCATAAGGTCATTGCCGGCATAAACTGCCTTCACTGTCCCCTCTTTGTTGCCCCAGTCGGTCATAACGATACCTTTGAAGCCCCAATCGTCACGGAGAATCTTCTGAAGAAGGTCGTGGCTCTGCTGGGTGTATTCGCCGTTGAGTTTATTGTATGAAGACATAACTGTCCAAGGATCAGCATCTTTCACTGCGATTTCAAATCCTTTGAGATAGAGCTCGCGAAGGGCGCGGGTACTCACGATTGCATCGTTCTCGTTACGGTTGAGTTCCTGGCTGTTTGCTGCAAAGTGCTTGATTGAAACACCTACGCCATTGCTTTGGATACCCTTTACGTATGCAGCTGCAATTTTACCGGTAACAACAGGATCTTCTGAAAAATATTCGAAGTTACGACCGCAGAGAGGATTGCGGTGAAGGTTCATACCAGGAGCAAGGAGCACGTCTGCACCATATTCGAGAACCTCGTTACCCATTGCCTTGGTCATATTCTCCACAAGCTCAACGTCCCAAGAAGAGGCGATGGCTGTACCAACAGGAAAACCTGTGCCATAGTAGGTCTGAGTTGTCCCTTCACGGGTAGGATTGATACGGATGCCTGCAGGGCCGTCGGGAAGAGCTGTTGCGGGGATTCCGAGACGAGGGATTGCATTTGTAGTACCGGCTGCACCGGGGACGAGAATCTGGGCGCTGCCCGTGATACCTCCGAGCTGCATTCCCCAACCGCGTCCGCAGCTGAGCAAAGCCTTCTCTTCGAGAGTCATTGCCTTGAGAACTTCATCGATATTGTCTGCTTTCAATTTAGGCTGGGCCAACATCGGAAGGGTGCACAAAATCGCACCGATTAGAAGTAACGTTTTTTTCATATAGTTTAAATGTTAAAGTATGATGTTTTCTATCTTGTAAAGATAATGATTAGGATAATTTAGTCAAAATCCTATTATACATTATTGAACGCATATTGGCACAATTGTACTGATATGCAATTAATGGGATTTATTGGAATATCAGGCAGGGGCCAATCTGGCTGTAATTGTCTATGGAACGGAACATTCCGAATGGACAGATGCCGTGGAAAGCCCTTACCCCGAACATCAGTTTGGAGAAATATCCTTCGTAGCCGGGGATGTTGTACTTGAATCCCGCGAATATATTGTATGTAAATCGTCTTGAATCGGAGCCTGATTTATCGGCAGAAATATCGGTCAGCGTCAAATCATAACCATAAAGCACCCTGTTTCTTATCTCTACGGAAACTACGGCGGCAAATCCGTTCTTGCTCGCATTTGACTGGAACTGATATTGCAAATATCCTTCCCAGGGGGAGCGTGTCGGATGAACGGCTTTGGAATTGCCATCACCCGCCTTTTCATTGACGTCATACCATCCTTTTTCCGGTTTCCAGAGGAGCATCACACCTGCACGGAAACTGTGCAGGGAAAGGTATCTGTTTTCCGGTTCGTTGAGCGTTACGGCAAGCTCGGTATAATTGTAGCTGACATTCACACGCCTAAGGACATACTCGTTTTCCATCCGCTGTATCTGTAATTCGTCTCCAATGTGGGTGGATTCGTGTTTGAATGGGGACCACGATACGGACCAGTTTTTCGCAAATCCGTCTCCAAGTCTCATCATATAGATAAAAGTGGGGGCACCTATCCTGTAATCGGTATCAACAACCGGAGCTGTCAGGGACTCGAATATGTCCAACCAAAGATTGGCTGAAAGTTCAAGGGAAGATGCAATAGCGTGTTTTTTATCAGCAGATTCGAATCTGAATATCGGAATATCTATTCCAAACAGTCCTAATGCCTGGGGGCGATATGATTTTCCTGTCTTGCCAAAATCATAAATTGGATTGTTCGTGTGTGCCGATACGTCCAGTCTTAAAAAGGCAGGATGTGAATCTGCGAGAAAAGATTTGCCATAAGGAGTATGACGAAACATTGTAAATTCCTGAGAATAAGACACTTTTGGAATTATAATCAAGGCTGCTATGAATAGTGACGCTATTTTTTTCATCATTACGAAATTTGCCACGAAGTTACGATTATGAAGCCGAAATGCAAAACAAACTCCGTCATCCTGAACGCAGTGAAGGATCTCACCGACCAGCATTGCTCGTGAAGATTCTTCGCTGGCGCTCAGAATGACGGTGGAGGCGGGAGATTCTTCGCTGGCGCTCAGAATGAC
>JABUTQ010000014.1 GCA_021443605.1 Bacteroidales bacterium
GAAGACAAGGATTTGGCAAAAGAAAATGGTGAAGATGATCCGCAAAGCAATGCGGAAAGTATTGCCGATGGAGAAGACGATATTGTCCTTGAGATTGAAAAGGATGATAACGACTATCTTGCCAATCTTACTGAAGAGGAAAAATCCAAGATATACGATCCTCACCTGGATCTTCCCCGTTATGAAAAGCCGTCTCTTTCCCTTTTGGAGGATTACAGGAACCGCTGGTTTGAAGTTACACGCGATGAGCTTGAAAACAACAAGCGCAGGATTGTAAATGCCCTTGCAAGCTATAAGATCAGGGTTGATGGGATTTCTGCCAAGATGGGCCCCACCGTCACCCTTTACAAGGTGCGTCTTGCAGAAGGAGTCCGCGTGGCACAAGTTAAAAAGCTCGAGGAAGATATTGCTATATCATTGGTTGCTAAGGGTGTACGTATCGTTCCCCTTTCAGATTCCGTAGGTATAGAGGTGGCGAACGAGAAGCCGAGCGTTGTTCCGTTGAAATCAATTCTTAACTCGCCGCAGTTCAAGGAGGCTTCCGAGAAGATGGAACTCCCCGTGGCAATGGGTATCACAGTTACAAACGAGCCGTTCTTCTTCGACCTTGCCAAGATGCCTCACCTCCTTGTGGCGGGTGCTACGGGTATGGGTAAGTCTGTGGGGCTCAATGCAATAATCACATCATTGCTCTACGCGATGCATCCGAGTGAGATGAAGCTCGTAATGGTGGATCCCAAGAAGGTGGAGCTCGATTTCTACTCCAAACTCGAAAACCATTTCCTTGCCAAACTTCCTGATTCTGACGAGGCTGTGATTACCGATACCACCAAGGTCGTTTATACCCTCAAATCGCTCTGCATAGAGATGGATGATCGATACGACCTGCTTAAGGCTGCCGGCGTGCGAAAGATTACCGAATATAATCCCAAGTTCTTGCAAAGGAAGCTCAATCCTTTGAAAGGGCATAAGTATCTTCCTTATATAGTGGTGATTATAGATGAGTTTGCAGACCTTCTGATGACTGCAGGCCGTGAGATTGAAGAGCCAATCGCCCGTTTGGCTCAGAAGGCAAGAGCGGTGGGAATCCATCTGGTGATAGCCACCCAGCGCCCTACCACCAATATCATTACAGGCACAATCAAGGCAAACTTCAACTCAAGAATCGCATTTAAAGTAAACGCTTCGGTTGATTCAAAGACCATCCTCGACCAGCCCGGTGCCAACCGGCTCATCGGCCGTGGCGATATGCTCGTAACCTACCCCGGAATAGATCTCACCCGTGTGCAGTGTGCCCTCATCGAAACCGACGAGGTGACGCGCCTTACCGATTTCATAGGGAAGCAGCAAGGGTATCCCAATGCGATGTATCTCCCTGAGTATTCGGAAGATGAAGAGGGTGGAGAGGCTACATCAGTGGATTTGAGCAAGCGAGACAAGCTCTTTGACGAGGCTGCCAAGATTGTTGTGCAATATCAGCAAGGCTCCACATCGCTGCTGCAACGCAAGCTTAATCTCGGCTACAACCGTGCAGGCCGTTTGATAGACCAACTTGAGGCTGCCGGAATTGTAGGTCCGTTTGGTGGAAGCAAGGCTCGCGATGTTCTTGTTACGGACTTCGATCAGCTCGACCGAATCCTTGAAAATTTGTAATGGTACGATAATTGATTCTTCTATCTCTCGGACTAAAAATGTTCGCGATTATGATGAAAAAAATTATTTTTTTGAAGTTTTTGCTTTTGCCTCTTGCAGTGCATGGGCAGAATCTTTATGAAGAGTTGACTTCTATGGGTGCTGTTACCATTGAGTATCAGCTTACTGGATATAATGATGCCGGTCGTCTTGTTTCATCTGCAGAAGGGAAAGCGGATGTTATGGGGAAGTGTTTCAAGGTGATTGCAGACAAGATGGAAGTTTATTCGGACGGAGAGACAATGTGGGTGCTCAACAAGGATGCGGACGAAATGGTGATTACAAACGACATATCGTTCCCACTTCTCACCGACAGCAAAGTGCAGACTTGGCAGAGTGGAAAGAAAGTGGTGACATACAAAAGCGGCTCAGTCTCTTACAAGGTGAATATCAATGAGATAACGAAAGTGCTTAAGCCGTTCGACAAGTCACATTTCGTTTATGACAATTTCTATCCTGAGCTGATAGTTACAGACGAGAGATAGCATTGGCTACACCATACAAGAGAGTTGTTTGAGTGAGGCAAACGAAGATTGCAGTCTTTCCTTGAACTCCTCCCTTGAAGCCCAGCAGACGAGTTCGATATCTTCCTCGGTTTGTGGCCTTAATTCATCACCGCCCTCGTACTGCATTGAAAACCAGGTGGTTTCTTTAAGATACAATTTGCCGTGCATAGCATATATATGGTGTGTAACGGCAATTTGTTTTTCTGCCTTGAGATTAATCAGTCCAGTCTCTTCGCCCACTTCCCGAAGGGCGCAGGTGCACAAATCCTCTCCCTTTTCAAGATGTCCTTTAGGAAGATCCCACTGACCGCGGCGAAAAAGCATAAGTAACAGTCCTTCAGTATTATGAACAATGCCACCGGCTGCTTTTACATAAATGAGGCTGTTCGCAAACGTGGCAAATTCTTCGTCAGTGGTGTTGAGTACCGAATCTTTAAAATAAATTGAAGGCATTGATTAAAAGTGTGTTAATTGTCGTTGCAAAAGTAAGAATAATAAAAATTATTTTATAACTTTACGCAATTGTAAAAATGATTAATATGGAAAATATTGAAAAGAAAGTTGCGGAGGCATTGTTGGACATAAAAGCCGTATTGCTCAGCCCCAAGGAGCCGTTTACTTGGGCATCTGGTTGGAAATCACCTATTTATTGCGATAATAGAAAAATCCTTTCTTATCCTGCAATCCGTTCGATGGTGGCCGATTGCATCGTTGAGAAGATTAAGGCACAGTTTACAAACGTCGAGTATATCGCAGGCGTAGCTACCGGTGCCATTGCAATCGGCATTATGGTTGCCGAGAGGATGAATCTCCCGTTTGTTTATATCAGGCCCAAGCCAAAGGATCACGGCACACACGCACAGATAGAGGGCGTGCTCAAGAATCACGCGCAAGTGGTTATCGTTGAAGACCTTATCTCTACAGGTATGAGTTCTCTCTCGGCAGCTGAGGCTGTTCATATCGCAGGCGGGGACGTGCTTGGAATGGTCGCCATCTTCTCATACAACTTCGACAAGAGCCGCAAGGCATTTGAAATGGCAAATATAGAACTTCATACCCTTTCAAACTACGACGCCCTTATAGATGCAGCCGTCGAAAGAAAGTATATCGAAGAGTCTGAACTCGATGTCCTCAGAGCATGGAGATTCAGGCCTGAAGTTTGGGGCAGATAGTTATGACACAAGAAGTTATTGGTAAGACAGTGCACGTTGACAGAGAGTCTTCTGCACTGTTCTCGTCATTTTCTGATTTGAGGAATATCTGTGCAGCGATTCCCGAAGACAAGAGAAAAGATATTCAGGTAGAGGCAGATTCCCTCGTTGCAAAAGTCCAGGGGATTGAGATGGGGCTTCAGCTCTCGCGCAAGGAGCCATTCTCACTCATTGAGTTTCAGCAATATGGACAGGCTTTGTTCCCTTTCCTGTTTTCCCTCCATTTCGATCCCGTATCTTCCGGTACCGATTTTCACGTGGAGCTCAAGGCCGAGTTGAACGGTATGATGAAGATGCTCATCGGAAGCAAACTTCAGGATATAGTCGATAAGGTGACACAAGCTGTCTCCGATGCTGCGCAGGGGCGTGTTCCAGACGATATGAAGGATTATATGAATAGATGAGCCTTCCCGAGCAATTTATAAATTCCCTTGAATCGAATTTTGGAAAGCCTGTTGCGGATGCTTTTCTGGATTCGCTTGATACCGAAGCCGTTACGGCTGTAAGAAGAAATGTTTCCAAAATCTCTTCGGATGATTTTGAGAAGCATTTTTCTTGTGCCTCTCCGGAGACTGTTCCGTGGTGTGGGGAGGGGCTTTATTTGAATGAAAGGCCTGACTTTACCCTCGACCCGTGGCTCCACGCAGGATGCTATTATGTGCAGGATGCTTCGTCGATGGCTGTGTGTGAGGCGTTTAAGTCCGTGTCCCAAGAAATGGGCGGATCTCTTCGCGTGCTCGATCTCTGTGCCGCCCCAGGTGGCAAAACCACTGCCTTGGCCTCGATGCTTTCCGGCTCTGATCTTCTTGTGGCAAATGAGGTTATCCGTTCTCGAGTTACGATTCTGGCGGAGAATATGACAAAATGGGGGAGGGCCAATGTTGTTGTGACAAATAACGAAGCCTCTGATTTTGCCTCTCTGAGTTCTTATTTTGATATTGTCCTTGCCGATGTCCCCTGCTCCGGAGAGGGGATGTTCAGAAAAGACGACAAGGCCATTGACGAATGGTCAGTCGATAACGTAAAGCTCTGTGCATCAAGACAAAGGAAAATCATTGCGGATGTGTGGGGGGCGCTCCGCGAGGGGGGATTTATGATATATTCCACCTGCACTTTCAATGTCCACGAAAACGACGAAAATGTGCAATGGATTGAAAATGAGCTCGGTGCAGAGGTCGTTCGTATTCCGTTTTATGATGGGGAAGGGGCTCCGATACAAACGTCAAAAGGGTATCAGTTTATTCCGGGGATTACCCGAGGAGAGGGATTCTTTTTTGCCGTGCTTAGAAAAATATCTCCTTCGGCCGGTTTTCGCAAACCGAAAGGGAAACAGTTTCGCGCAGGTTCGAGAGTGAAATGCGAATGGGTTAAGGGAGGATATGAAACGCTGTTGGTCAAGACATCTTCCGAAGAGCTGATTAAGGCGTATCCTGCCAATATAATGGATGATATATCTTTGATAGAGAGTTCTTTACGGAGCGTACGCAGCGGTGTGGCGGTGGCTTTGGTAAAGGGGCGTGACTTTATTCCCGAGCCGGCCCTTGCTCTATCGGAGGTTTTGGCAGATAATGCCTTCCGTCGCGTGCAACTCTCTTTGAAAGAGGCGCTTAACTATCTGAAGCTTCAGCCATTGACACTAAAAGAAGTCGAAAAGGGTTTTGTGTTGGTCGATTACTATGGCGCCCCGCTCGGTTTTTTGAAAAATCTCGGCAATCGCACAAACAACCTGTTCCCCTCCGCCTGGAGGATAAGGAAATAATCAAAATCATCTCCTAAATTTGAAAAATCAAGTAACTTTTAACAATGAATATAATCGTCTTTCAATCGCCTCTCCACGATAGAGAGAGTGTGCTAAGTTGCCGCAAATCCCTTTTTGAAAAGTTCGCCTTGGAAGGGGAGGTTAAATTCTATTCTCCTGAAGATGAGGTGCTTCCGAAAGAAGATCTGGTGTGTTTTATAGCGACTGGTGGCACGGAGGAGATTTTTGTGAAAACTTTGGACCGGCTGCCTCGTCCGATTGCCCTTTTGAGCGACGGCTATCACAATTCACTGGCTGCAACTTTTGAAATCGCTACATATCTCAAGCGGGCCGGTATCGAGCACACGATGGAGTGTGTCCCTGTGTCCGATGAAAAGGAGAAGACGTCTCCGGTAAGGATATATTCCAATCCAAAAGTGAAAAAATATCTGGCGGAGAGTCGTGTGGGGCTTATCGGGGGCGCATCTTCGTGGTTGATTGCCTCTGAGATAGACAGAGAGTATATCGAGAAAACCCACGGCACAAAATTCATTGACATTGACATAAACGAAATAGTCCCGGGGGTTGATATTTATGATTCTCTCAGAAAAATCATTGACAAATATTCACTTACTGCTCTCACAATCAAGTGTTTCGACTTGCTTGGCAGCTGCAGGGACACCGCTTGCCTCGCCTTGGGACAACTCAATTCGGAAGGGATTGTGTGCGGTTGTGAAGGGGATATTCCCGCACTGTGGACAATGATGGTCTCATACGCCATCAGCGGCAAGGCTCCGTTTATGGCAAATCCATCAGCCGTATTGCGTACAGAGAGGAGTGTGGATTTTGCCCATTGCACCATACCTGTCTCAATGTGTGACAGTTATACCCTTCCTACCCATTTCGAGTCTGGAATCGGTATTGCCATTGCCGGAATACTTCCCCTCGGTCCGTACGGCATATTGAAGATAGGTGGGAGCCGTTTGGATGAGGTCTTTTTTGAAACCGGAGAGATTGTCTGCAACACAAAGATTGCCCAGAGGTGCCGTACCCAAATCCGTTATCGCTTCGATTCCGAAGAGGGATTCAATCGCTTTATGAACAATCGTACCGGAAACCATACGATTATCGTCCCTCCAATCTGCGAAAACAGTGAATCGGTTGAGGTTGTCAAGGAAAATTGCGCCGTTGCGGTGGGCTCCGGAAGCGTTGAGGTGTTCGCAACTCCATCCCTTGCCGCCCTTATGGAGAAAGCGGCCCTCAATGCCGCTGCCCCATTGTTGGAAGAGGGGCACACAACAGTGGGCACTTCGCTTGTTCTGCAACACATAAAATCCTCACCGATAGGAGAAAAGGTTACGGCCAAAGCATCGTTGCTCCACATCGACGGCCGCCGATTTATCTTCAAGATTGTTGCAAGCGACTCCTCCAGCGTTGTCGGCAACTGCCTCCATGAGAGGTTTGACATAGTGGGATAACCCCTACGTATTATTATATTGTAAAATTTTTATTTTGTAATTGTTGTTTGTTTTTTTGGGATAATTTGAAACTTATACCTACCTTTAAGGTGAAAAACCTAACTAAACAAATAGCAATCTTATGAAATTGAAAAAACTTTTGACCGTACTGGCCATGTGTTTTTTGTTTGCAGAAATGGCAAATGCACAAACCTCTACGGTGAAGGGAGTTGTGTACTTCTCCGACGACAAGGCTCCTGTAGTGGGAGCCTCCATCCAGGCAGAGGGAACATCCACTGCTACAATTACAAACCTTGATGGGCAGTTTTCGATAGCTGTATCTGAAGGGACAAATCTAATCATCAGCTTTATCGGAATGAAGACCGAGACAGTCCCCGCAAAAAACGGGATGGCCGTTTATCTTCAATCTGATATGGAACTTCTTGA
>JABUTQ010000357.1 GCA_021443605.1 Bacteroidales bacterium
TGCGAAGTTTCGACACAAATACCGGAAGGTTCAAGACAATCACCCATCGCACAAGATATTTCAACCCTTCGTACAGTGCTGAAAATGATGTGATTGCCGTGACAGAATATCCTATAGACGGAACCTCTTGGCTCGTGTTTCTCGACCCCGACAAGGGAAACGTGCTCACAAGGGTGAAGGCCCCCTCTGAAGGACAGCTGAAATACACCACCTGGATTCAAGACACTGTCTATGCCGGAGTCGTGACCGAAAAAGGGTGGGGAATGTTCAAGCTGGACTACAAGAATCCGGCCGGCGGATGGAGCTGCGAGATAGAGGAACAGAGCAGGACAATGTCGCAGATGAAAACTCTCGGAGATGAGATTCTCTTTGAGAGCGATTTGGACGGAGTGAACAACATCTACACTTACAGCACCCTCACCAAAGACCTCCGCAAGATGACAAATTCTCGTTTCGGAGCATTTGACATCAATGTGGATACGGCCTCCAACACGTTGTACTACACCGACTTCGATAATAACGGATACCACCCCGTGAAGAGCTCGTTCGATAATTTGGACTGGAGGCAGGCATCGTTCAGACGCCCCTTCGTGCATCAATATGCAGAGATGTTCGCCGCCCAGGCAAAGCAGCATGTATCCCTCCCCACTGCAGCCGAGGACTCTCTGCTGATGAGTGCCATCGATTCGATTCCTTCAAAGCGTTTCATAAAAGGGCTCCACGCATTCCACATCCATTCCTGGGCTCCATTCTATTTCAACATAGACCGCATCAAGGCATTCACATACGACGAGTTTTACCAAATGGCATCGCTCGGAGTGACACTTGTAGCGCAGAACCTGCTCGGCACTGCCGTTTCAACTTTCGGATATTCGTACCACAGCGGCAGACATTCGGGACACGCAAATATCTATTATTCAGGACTGTTCCCCGTATTTGAGCTGTCAATGGACCTCAACGACAGGTCGCAGATGGAGACTAAAAAAACGGATGAGGGAAGTTATGTCGTAGCCGAGACCGGAAAGCCTTTCTTTGACGCTTCGTTGAGAGTATATACTCCGCTAAATCTCAGCCGTTCGGGGTGGGACAGCAAACTGATTCCGGAAATATCGGTACGTTTGAACAACGACAGATTCCCCGGGGATGAAACCGGCAAGTCACAGATTAACAGAGCATTCAAATACGGATTGACCTACTACAGATATATCCCTAAAACCCGTATGATGATGTTTCCAAAATTGGGATTCGGTCTCGAGGCAAAGGGGGCGTTTGGCCGCAGCATCGGTTCCGAGAGCGGCAATATGTACTACGCAAAGGGATATTTCTATGTTCCCGGCTTTGCCGAGAGCCAGGGGTTCAAATTTACCTTCACTTGGCAGAAATATCTTTCAGGCCCCTATTACGGCACTTTGGACAATTTTTCAAAGATGCCGCGAGGATACAAAACAGCTCCTCTGAACAACTTCAAGATGCTCTCCTTGGACTACGGACTGCCGATACACGTTGAAGCCGATGCCAAGATATTCTATTTCATGCGACTGAGTTTCGCTCCGTTTGTCGATTTGGGAATTGACAGGACCAATGACGTCAAAACTCAATATTGCTCTTTCGGACTTGCGGCCCTCGCCACCGGCCACGTCTTGCGTCTGGGCCCCGAACTCTCCTTGGGTTTGAGATATGCACGATATTACGACCAACCATCGGGGGGCTGGAAAAACAGCTTCAAGTTCATCACCAACATCAGTCTTTAAGGAGGATTGAGAAAATCCGCTCTGCCGGCACGTCCTTGCCCAACACCCTCTTGTCTTTGTCAAGGATATAGATTGATGGGATTGCACGCAGATAATATAGTGATTCTGAGATAATTGTGTGATTACTATCGTATCCGTTGCACCATTCGGCGGGATAGTCCGCAACATTCTTTCTCCACTCTGCAATATCTTCATCGGGATAGACGGTGATGATGCTCAGCCTCCCCTCCGCCACCATTTTCCGCAAAGGGACGGATTGCAGTTTTTCAATCTCATTCTTGCAGGCATCGCACCCCACATTGCTGAACATCAAGATAATATATTCGGTATCGAAGCTGTACAAATCCCTCTTGGTGCCATTGGCAAAAGTGATAGAGAAATTTGCGGCCTTGCTGCCAGCACCGTTGAGTCGGATAAAAGGCAATATGCTCTCCGCCTGAGCCCTCTCTTCTTCAGATGAGAGAGGAGATTTCGCAATGTACTCTGCCACAGGAACATATAAGTCTTCATTCCTAAGCGGGGAGTTTGCACTGAAGAAGACGGCTTTTTGCAGCGAAATGAAAGTGTTCCATACAGAGTCTTCGGGTTTCTCAGGCTGATAAGAAGCAAGATGCTTTATAAACTGCTCTTGTGCCTCAATCCCACGCTCCAAAGATATTGTGCCTGCAACTTGGGCATACTTTGCAAATGCCTCCTTGAGCATTATCGTGCTTATCTCGGGACATTCGGCGAAATATCTGTCCCAGAAATGAAGAGCCACATATTCCGTTGGATTGGAACAAAGCGAAGGGGGTTCCGCGTATGGGAACTGAATCTTCTCAGAACTGCCGTTCCCGCTGCGGCATCCTGCAAAAAAGACACACAGAAATAAAAATATGACTATTCTATCTCTCATCAAACTACAAAATTACAATTTCCAACCGATTATTTTGATAATTTTGCAGATTGGTTGAATCAAGGGTATGAAACGGATATTGAATAGTGGGGTATTAAACTGGGCTTGGCGGTGCTCTGAAGGGCATCGGCGCTCAATTCTCGCTTCGTGCTTATGCGGCATTATGAACGTCTTCGCCGGTCTTGCATTCGTCTGGATAAGCAAGCTCCTGGTCGATGCGGCAATTAATCCGGATACCGACAGAGGGGCTATCATCATCTTGTCGGTGTCGATGGTGGCATTGATGCTTGTCGAGCTGTTTTTCTCATTCTCAACGACTTACCTTGCAAACAAAACCGAAATCAAAATAAAGAACGACCTCAGGGAAACTCTTTACGACCACCTTTTGGGTACGCGCTGGGATAGGATGGCAAAAATCCACAGCGGAGATTTAATCAACAGACTCACAGAAGACGTGAGGGTGGTTGCAGGGACGGTTTGCGGCACTGTCCCTTCTATGGTGCTGATGCTTATCCAGTTTGCCGCCGCATTCGCAATGCTCTGCACAATGAACTGGAAATTGGCAGTATGCATTGTAATCATCATCCCATTTTTCTTCCTCCTGAGCCGTGTCTATATAAAGCGTACCCGTAAGATGACTGCCGAAATCCGCAAGAGCGACAGTATGATACAAAGCACCATCCAAGAGGGGCTGCAACATCGTGCGGTAGTGCAAACGCTTGAATGTGAGCAAGAAATGGAAGACCGCCTTTCCAATTATCAGACTTTGTTGTATAGTCAGACGATGAATCGCACCAAATTTGGGATTTTCAATCGTTCAATGGTGAGGATGTGCTACATTGCCTGTTACGCCACGGCCTTCATCTGGAGTATCTGGAATTTGCGCACGGGTGTCATGACCTACGGAATGATGATAGCGTTTCTCCAACTCGTGGCAAGGATACAGAATCCGATGGTGGGGGCGGCACAGCTTGTCCCCGGAATTGTCCACTCCCTTTCGTCAATAGACAGACTTATGGAGATGGAGGGCATCACTTCTGAGGAGAAAGGGGCACCAATGAAGATTTCTTCCCCTGCGGGAATCAGAATCACCAATCTCTCTTTCATTTACGAGGACGGGACAACCAAGATATTCGACAATTTTTCATACGATTTCCGCCCCGGGAGCAAGACCGTGGTGATGGGGGAAACCGGAATAGGTAAAAGCACACTTGTAAAACTGCTGCTCGCCCTTCTCCATCCCAATCAGGGGAGTATCGTGATATACGGAGACAAAGAAGTTGAAGTCTGTGCCGAGACACGCTGCAATATGATTTACGTACCACAGGGGAACTCCCTTCTGGAGGGGACCATCCGCAGCAATCTTTTGCTTGGGAACACCGCAGCCACAGATGACATGATGCTTGATGCCCTCCATATCGCCGCAGCCGATTTCGTGAGCGAATTGCCGGACGGGCTGGATACCTACTGCGGTGAATCGGGAATAGGACTGAGCGAGGGACAAGCTCAGCGAATCGCAATAGCGAGGGCTCTGCTGCGAAACGGCAGCATCCTGCTCCTTGACGAGTTCAACAGCTCATTGGACGAAAATACTGCTACGACACTGATGGAGAGGCTGATACAAAGCCGCCGTTCCAGCACCATCATATTCATCTCCCACAGGCCGGAAGTCGGAAATTTCTGCGACAATATCCTTCGTTTATGACAAATTGTCATAAATAGCGGTATAAGTAAGTGTGGCACTTCTTTTGTCATACCTTCGCTCGGCAATAAACAAGAACAATTTTTAAAATTTTATAAACTATGAACATCAAACCATTAGCAGACAGAGTTCTCGTCGAGGCTAAAGAGGCCGAGACCAAGACAGCAAGCGGATTGTATATCCCCGATTCAGCAAAAGAGAAACCCCAGCAGGGAGTAGTCGTTGCCGTGGGCAGCGGCAAAAAAGATGAGCCTATGGAGCTCAAGGTTGGCGACACCGTGCTTTACGGAAAATATGCCGGCACAGAAATCAATGTTGACGGAAAAGACTATCTGATTATGCGTCAGAGCGATGTAGTTGCAGTATTAGGTTAATATAAAGGAAAATCATTATGGCAAAAGAAATCAAATTCAATATCGACGCCCGCAACCTCATGAAGGAAGGGGCAGACGAACTTGCAAACGCAGTTAAGGTAACCCTCGGGCCCAAGGGCCGCAACGTGGTGATTGACAAGAAATTCGGTGCACCTCAGGTTACAAAGGACGGTGTCACCGTGGCAAAGGAAATAGAGCTTGAAGATCGTTTCCAGAATATGGGAGCCCAGATGGTGAAGGAAGTCGCTTCCAAGACCAACGACCAGGCAGGTGACGGAACAACCACCGCTACAGTATTGGCTCAGGCTATCATCAACGTAGGCTTGAAAAACGTTACAGCAGGTGCAAACCCGATGGATCTCAAACGCGGCATCGACAAGGCCGTTGCAGTTGTAGTTGAAAAACTCAAGGCTCAGAGCCAGGAAGTTGGAGACGACTACAGCAAGATTGAGCAAGTGGGTACAATCTCGGCAAACAACGACAACTACATCGGAAAGCTCATCGCAGACGCAATGTCAAAGGTGAAGAAAGATGGTGTCATCACAGTGGAAGAGGCAAAGGGTACTGCCACTGAGGTGAAGGTTGTGGAAGGAATGCAGTTTGACAGAGGATATATCTCTGCATACTTTATTACAAATGCAGACAAGATGGAGGCTGTTTTGGAGAATCCTTCAATCCTCATCACAGACAAGAAGATTTCTTCAATGAAAGACCTTATGCCGGTTCTCGAACCTATCGCACGCGAAGGCCGCTCACTTTTGATTATTGCAGAAGATATTGATGGCGAAGCACTTACAACCCTCGTAGTGAACAAGATTCGTGGCACTATCAAAGTTGCTGCAGTGAAAGCTCCGGGATTCGGTGACCGCCGCAAGGAGATGCTTCAGGACATCGCAGTGCTCACTGGCGCCACCGTGGTATCGGAAGAGAGAGGTTACACTCTCGAAAACGCCACAGTAGATATGCTCGGAAAGGCAGAGAAAGTTGTTGTGGATAAGGAGAATACAACAATCGTAAACGGAATCGGAAGCAAAGAGGCCATCACAGACCGTGCAAACCAGATTCGCAAACAAATTGCCACCACAACCAGCGACTACGACAAGGAGAAGCTCCAGGAAAGGCTCGGCAAACTCGCAGGCGGCGTTGCAGTGCTCTATGTGGGTGCAGCCACCGAGGTTGAGATGAAAGAGAAGAAAGACCGCGTAGAAGATGCTTTGAGCGCTACCCGCGCCGCTGTGGAAGAGGGTATCGTTGCCGGTGGCGGAGTTGCCTATATCCGTGCAAGTGAAGCGCTTAAGAAACTCAAAGGTGACAACGAAGATGAGCAGACAGGTATCAACATCGTGGCACGCGCCATCGAGGAGCCGCTTCGCACAATCGTGGAGAATGCCGGAGTTGAGGGAAGCGTGGTAGTGCAGAAGATCAAAGAGGGCAAAGGCGATTTCGGATACAACGCCCGCACTGAGAAGTACGAAAACCTCCTCGCTGCCGGAGTAATCGACCCTACAAAGGTTGCCCGCGTGGCTCTCGAGAATGCAGCATCAGTTGCAGGAATGTTCCTCACCACAGAGTGCGTCATTGCAGACAAGAAAGAAGAGACTCCTGCAATGCCCGCTATGAATCCGGCGATGGGCGGAATGATGTAGCGATTGAATCAGCCAAAAAAATGGCCGGCCAAAATTGGAGGGCACTGAAAAAGTCCCTATGAGACCTCTTTAGAAATCCTCGGGGAGATATTCATTTTATTTGGATATCTCCCCGATTTTTCTTACCTTAGCCCTTGTAAATCAAGGGGTTATGTTGCCAATTCAAGGCACTTTACAGTTCAGTGAGCATGCCGTTCTCTATGACATGCTGATTCCTCAAGACCATCTATTGCGTCAAATTAATGATATTTTGTTTTCATATAATTAGTATGTTTTAGTGTGGAGACGTTTCCCACACTAAAATTACTTTAGCCTCAATGAGCTCTACTCCCGGGTATGCACCCACTCGGGATGGAGCACTGTTGTTACTGATTTCTGCGCACGCCTGTTGCCGTTTTCTGTGCACTGGCTTTACCATTTTCTGTGCTCTCGTGGTTTCTGTTTACAATAGCCCCTCTCGGCTATCTCCACCCGCCAGAAGGTGCCCTTGAACTTGCTGCGGAGCTCCGCGAAATATTTGAGTGTGAAGATTGACACGATTACCGCCGTTGTTACGGCAGTAAAGGTAGATTCCCACCTACCTTCCGGACGGAAACATTCTTACCG
>JABUTQ010000359.1 GCA_021443605.1 Bacteroidales bacterium
TTCTTCACAAAGGAAGGTTTAGGTACGGATGAGTAAATACACCACTATATGATTTATAGGATTAACTTCTTGAACACTTTACTTAATTCCCTATTACAAGCTTATTTAATGAATACACGTCTTCTTCATCAACAATTTTGTGATGGATGTAATACACATTACCATCAAATACAGACAAGAGGTTTGAATAAGAGAAAGATTTGGATGGAAACGCCAGCAATTTTTTACCGCCGTTTTTACTCAATTTGTAAACGTTTATCAATCGGTCCTTTCTATCCACATCTGACGTAGTATTTGAATATGTTCCTTCTGAAGTCAATGTGTACCAGTTGCCTCGCTTATTCATAAGCAATACTACAAACGAATTTTCTTCAAGATACTTGCTTCGTTCCTCACCTTGCAATCTTGTCTCAAGCTGCCGTACAACAAATGAGTCGGATTCAATGGTATTTTCAAGTGTCAACGTGCTTTCATCATTCGGATTAAAACTCATCAAAGTAAGTTTGTCCTTTGGCATAAAATATATCTTTCCCTCATCGGTTGACATCGGGCAAACAGACAGCCATTTCAAAGTTTGATGAGCTATGGTTGGATCTCCAAAACTGCTTACGACCTCCTTCTTGGACAAATCATATATCTCAATGATGTGGTTGTCGTGTCGTCCTCCGGCATAAATCAACAGGTTATTGTTAAATGGCATAAAATCATTCATCGAGGAATCATAGGAATATTCTTCTATTGGACGACCATCTATGGAATATGTGATAATTTTACACA
This sequence comes from Bacteroidales bacterium, assembly GCA_021443605.1. Classification (GTDB taxonomy): domain Bacteria; phylum Bacteroidota; class Bacteroidia; order Bacteroidales; family UBA932; genus Equibacterium. Next base: position 778 of record JABUTQ010000359.1, read on the forward strand.
TCATAGCATCCCAGACATAAATCTTTGAGCCATCAGTACGGACATACAACGGCATGCTATACTCATATTTTGCCCTGCCTTGATTTCCCACATTATAAAGCCTTATCCCTTTGGAGTTGTATACATATACCTGTGTTTCAGTGCATAACACAAACTTCTCTTTATCAATCACTGCGATGCTGTTCAGTCTGTCAAGTTGACCATCGATTGTGCAGATGGTTTCTGCGGGTACGTCTGTAACAGGAACACTGCCATTTGTCTGCCGGCAAGAGACAAGTGCCGTGAGCAGTATGAATGAAAGGTAGATAAGTAGAGTTTTCTTCATAAGATGTTTATAAATTAGTGCTTCAGGCCTTTCTTCTTTAGGACAGTTTCTAAAGGAATGGAGTCATATAAAAAAATGTTTGTGGTTATTTGCTCAACCGATATTTGATTATCCTGTCTCCTATCTCATCATCTATATTTGCAATGGCATATAAGGTGTTGTCGCTTTCGTCTATGCAAATTCTCCGCATATTGATTCCCATATCTATTTTCTGCAACGGCTTTCCATTCCAGGTAAACGAAGTGACATATCTATGCCTCACTGCATTATTAGGAAGTTCGGAGAGAGCATAATTTTCGCCGTCATAAATGCAATAAACCACGTCATTGGTTGCAAATATATCGGTAAAACCGGTAATATGGTCTGGAAGTTTGTTGTTGACTATCTGAGCATCAATGAATAATGATTCTGATTTTGGTAAAATACGAACGCCATCTATCTCGAACGTTTCCAATATCGCTCCAACAGAGATTCCAACTGCAAGTTTCTTTTTATCAGGAGATATTGCCAAACACGGCTCATTATATACTCTCCACCAGGCAAGGTTTTCCCTATTGTACGGAAGAGGATAGTTATAGTATCTTGTCAAATAATTGTCGTCACTATCTTTTATGCAGAAACGACAAAAGCCGGTCGTATCTCGTGCAGTAGGACTAAAATTTCTGACTATCAGATGGTTCTCATTGTTCAAATCAAATGATGCAACCTCTTTCATCATATTGCTTTCACAAAAATCATTCACAATTGCTCCGGGGACATCGGCTATCATTTCTTCTATATTACACACTAACTTATTCCCAAGCATAGCATCCTTGAGCATCAGAATCCCCGATTCAGCATCAAATGCAGAGCAATTAGCCATAACGGAAAGCATTTCTCCCGGTCCACGGCCTTCCCTGACGGCATTTCTTATCAATTTGCCGCTTGTCTTGTCATATATATGCACAAAGGAATTGCTGTTATATCCAACTATTATAATATATGACTTATATACATATATATCAGATATATAGCGATTCCCGAAAGTCAGGTCTTCCGGTGTCAATATCTCGTATTTGCCCTTAATTTCGCTCTTGAATTTAGGCTCATTATACAACGATCTCTCTCCGCAACCACTCACAATAAGCAGTAAAAGAACAAAAAAAGAATAGCGAATATATTTCATATACTATATGGATATTTCTTCATTACATGCCGGGCAAATTCCGTGGAGACTGGTAACAATACCATAATTACGACCTAAACCATATAGTAAAGCACCACAATGTGGACATGGAATCATACATCCATAATCGTTTCCTGTGCAAATCCCAAATGATGTTGGTTTCTGGTCCGCTAAAGCCTCTACATTTGCATTAATAATAGCGTTCAAGTTTTTCTTTTCGTTGTTGACGTAAACAAAAACCGCAATAGCAAGGAGCCCCGCCCCAGCAATTGAAAGTAGAGTTTTCTTCATAATCGCAAAATATTAAATAATTACATCCCCAAATTATTTTTTATACGCAATATTTCTTCGTAAATGTATAGAAATTATTTGAATATATCATATTTACTTTATCAATACTGCATTAAAACTTTAAAAACTATATAATTTTCAATCAATTGCATTAAAAAAAGCCCGTTCCGAGGCCCCAAACAAGCCTGCAGTACATTGAAAAAAGACTGAAAAACGAAAAAAAAGTTCAACATTTTTGGGATAGGCTATCCCTATCCAGATTAAATTTTGGGGATATATGGGTATTTCTATAAATAAATTTGCGGGATAGCATATATTTCCATAACTTAGCATCAGAAAACCAATGGTTTATGGCGAAAAGAATTTTCAAGCGTAAAATTTACAGTCAGATACTGCAATGGAAGGAAGAAAATGATGGTTCATCGGCTCTTTTGGTCGAAGGTGCACGACGTGTGGGAAAGTCCACTATCGTCGAAGAATTCGCCCGTCAAGAGTATGAATCATATATCCTCATTGATTTCAACAAAGCATCCAAAGCAATCAAATCACTTTTCGATGACCTAATGGATCTGGATTACATATTCTTGGTATTGCAACAGACCTACAAGAAAACCCTTTCCCCTCGCAAATCCGTCATCATCTTCGATGAAGTTCAAAAGTGTCCTATGGCACGGCAGGCTATCAAATATCTTGTTCAGGACGGCCGATATGACTACATAGAGACCGGCTCACTCATCAGCATAAAGAAGAACACAGACGGAATAACTATACCGAGTGAGGAAGATAGGGTTCAGATGCTCCCTATGGATTATGAAGAATTCCGCTGGGCCCTTTCGGATGAATCCACTGTCCCTATGCTTCGCAAATTCTGGGAGATGAAGAAGCCCCTCGGCCCAGCTCACAGGAACACGCAGCGTGACTTGAGACTTTATATGCTTGTTGGCGGAATGCCTCAGGCCGTAAACACATACCTTGACACCAACAACCTCAAGAAAGTGGATGCCGCCAAGCGCAAAATCATCAAATTGTATGCAGATGACTTTCGCAAGATAGACCCGACGGGAAGGATAACCCGTCTTTTCCTCTCTATCCCCGGCCAGATCAGCAACAACGAATCACGCTACCAGCCGACAACGGTTCTCGGCAATATTGACAACGAAAAGATGTCAGAACTCCTTACCAACCTTGAGGACAGCAAGACGGTTAACTTTGCCTATCATTCAAATGACCCTAATGTCGGAATGGAACTCACCAAAGATGACAAGCGTTTCAAACTGTTCGTGGCTGATACCGGACTCTTCGTCACTATGGCATTCTGGGACAAAAGATACACGGAGAATGTAATATATGAGAAACTCCTCAGCGACAAGCTCTCGGCCAATATCGGCTATGTTTATGAAAACCTGATAGCACAAATACTAACTGCTTCAGGGAACAAGTTGTTCTACTACACTTGGCCGAAAGACGAGAAACACAACTACGAGATTGACTTCCTTCTTTCAAGAGGAGCAAAGATAGACCCTATAGAAGTTAAGGCCTCCGGCTATAAGACTCATGTATCGCTTGATGACTTCTGCTCAATGTTCTCTTCGCGAATCAGGAACCGCTATCTCGTTTATACCAAAGACCTTAACAAAGAGGACCAGATTGTTTTGGTACCGGTATATATGACTCCATTCCTTTAGAAACTGTCCTAAAGAAGAAAAGCCAAGCAAGACGATGGTTTCGACATTTTTCCCTCTCGGCTATGAGCTTGAAGAACCATTCCACCCAAATGCCCACACTCTGTATTGGAATCCGAATATTATCACCGATGCAGAAGGGAAGGCCATAATTGATTTTAACAACAAGAACAGTTCGTATGTGGTGAGAATTGAGGGCGTTACAGGAACTGGAGATTTCGTTTCTGCAATGAAGGTTGTAGATTTGCTCAGTCCAGTTGAAAAATCTCATTGACGGTCTTGCCAAAAATGACTGAAAGCTTTAAGGCAAGTTCTGTCGAGGGGATGTACCTCCCGGTTTCGATGGAGTTTATTGTCTGGCGACTGACGCCGGCTCGTTCGGAGAGCTGTTGCTGCGTCATATCGTGCATTGCTCTTAACACTTTGAGATTATTTTTCATTGCGGGCTTCCTTCCTGATACGATTCATTCGACAATTAAAGATAATTATATACAAAATTAACATTGAAAACAGATTTGCACACAGAAATGAGAGAAAAGCAAACTCATATAAACAAAGTGCAGCAATAAAGATAATGACATAGCTGATTTCCACAGCAATGACAAGGGAGCTTGCCCTGACAGATGTCGTCAGTTCATCTTCATCTTTTTCACGGGCAAATGCGACCATCATCAAAGTCACGGAGAGGGCAATAATGTCGAGTGTTGCGAGGAATTCACAATCATAGAGAAACTTGAGATCGTCTATCCCCATGGCGGCTGAATCAATTATGAACAATATGCCCAAAAGAAGGAAGGGAATTGAACAAACAATGCCCACAGTCTTGCACCAAGTTGGGAAAAGGTAATTATTTTTCATACGCAATATTTTTCTGCAAATATATGTGTATTATTTTAATTTGTCAAGTTAATTTTACAGAAATTAAAATATTCTTTACTAATAATCTTATGCCGGTGTATATAATAATACTTAGAAGTTATTTAACTTTGCGTTTGTTATGAAAATCAAGTTACCACACATAATCATCACCCTGCTGGGACTTATCGGCATCACCGCCTGCAAAGAGCCTGAAGATCAGCCCAAGTGCCTATACGGCCCGCCCTACTCCCTATATGCACCCGAAGACACAGTCGATGTCACTCCTGTAGATAATAATCAGCAGGAGTAGGATGTGAATCTGTAAATTGATACCGGAGGTAAAAACTCAAGAATAAAACAAAGCATCGCTTTCGCACTATGGAAAAGAATGGACCGATGGTCGTGAAGATTCACGATGTGAACCTTGACAGCGATTACGCTCAGTGGCTTAATGAGATTAAGTCGCGTTACCGTAGTTCCCAGATTAAGGCGGCTGTAAAGGTCAACGCTGAACAGTTGCTTTTCAACTGGCAGTTGGGAAGAGACCTTGTGATGCGCAAGGCTGAAGAGAAATGGGGATCAGGAATAGTTGAACAGGTCAGCCTGGACCTGCAGGCCGCATTCTCGGAGTCAAAAGGATTCAGTGCGACCAACTTGTGGAGGATGAAGCATTGGTATACCTTCTATTCCGATGCACTTGAAAAACTACCACAACTTGTGAAAGAATTCCAAAAGACTGAAAATCAATCAAATATAAAACTTCCACAAGTTGTGGAAGAATTTAATGCCGGCACGGATGCTTCATTCCCTAAAATTTTCGCCTGTGTTCCCTGGGGACATCACATAGAAATAATAACGAAGTGCAAGGACATAAAGGAGGCTCTGTTTTATGTCGTGCAATGTGCATATAAAGGTTGGAGCCGGCATACTTTGGAGAATTGTCTGCACGCCCACTACTATGAAAGCTGCGGAGGTGCAATCACCAACTTCCCTGAGAAACTCCCTTCTCCGCAAAGTGAGATGGCGCAGGAAATCACAAAAGACACATACGACTTTGGATTCCTCTCTCTTCCCGACGGATACGATGAAGAGAAATTGGAAACGGAACTTGAAAAGCAGCTAACGAGATTTCTTCTTGAACTCGGAACCGGTTTTGCGTATCTCGGCCGCCAAAAGCAGATAATTGTAGCCGGGAAGACTCGCAAACTCGATATGCTGTTTTTCCATATAAACCTCAACTGCTACATAGTCATAGAATTGAAAGCAGTCCCATTCCAGCCCGAGTTTGCCGGAAAACTGAACTTCTATGTCAATGCCGTGAATGATCTCATCAAGACTCCTTCACAAAACCCGACCATCGGCCTCCTTATTTGTAAGGGCAAGGATAATACGGAGGTACAATATGCGTTCAACGGCATAACAACCCCTATGGGCGTAGCATCTTATGACAATGTACAAATCCAGAAACTTCAGGAGCAGCTGCCATCAGTTGAAGAACTCAAGGCCCGTATTCGATTGCTTGAGGAAGAACTTGCAAATAAAAAATAACCATTCTCACTTACGGAGCAGATGCCATCGGGCCTTATGCGTGTAATTACAAGGAAAAAACGATTTCAGAATCACGCAAATTTAATATCTTTGCAAGTTTGTAGGGCGAAATTTATTATATATTCATCTGTTGTACGGAGGCCTCTTAGGTTTCGCTAAATTACTAATAATACGACACTTATGCCAGACAGCAATTTCATAGACTATGTAAAGATTTTCTGCTCTTCGGGGAGGGGCGGAAATGGTTCGATGCATTTGAGAAGG
>JABUTQ010000197.1 GCA_021443605.1 Bacteroidales bacterium
TCTCAGAATGACGCGCCCTCGTCATCCTGAAGGAGCGCAGCGACTGAAGGATCTCCTCGAATTTATTCCTCAATAAGGTATTTCTCGACAATTTCGTCCGGGAAACTCGCGGGGCGTTTGCTTTGTAGGTTGAACATATAGCCGTGCTGTTGCGCAGTGGCATATACCCTTTCATCCTCGAATACCAAAAAGTCGGCAACCCATCTGCCTCTCGATTTGAGCCATATTTTGCAAATCCCTTTGGGATGGCATCCAATCCTCACGGGGTATTTGTACTGTATGCAGGTCTCGGCCAGTATGGGAGACAAATCCATCTCCAGTAGCTTGGTCAGGGGCAGATATTTGTCCAGAATTGCCATACGCATATCCTCGAGCCACTTCACATAAGCTGTATTGCTCACAATCTGCATAAAATCCACATCGTAACTGTGGACGGGAATGTCCACCTCGACAACCATTTTTCTTTCTTCCATATCAACCTTAATTTGTTGCAAAATTAAATAAAAAAAATCCCCGTAGAATTTAACCCACGGGGATTTTTCATTCATGCGAGAGTGATATTACTCTTTTCCGGCCATTCTCTTGTAGCCGTTCAGACGCCACAATGCAAACTCCTGAGTCCTGTCGAAGAGCTCCTGAGCCTCTGTGGGGAAGGTCTTTGCAAGTGATGCATAGCGAACCTCGCCCTTGAGGAAGTCCTGGAACTTGCTCCAATCCGGCTCTTTGCTGTCGAGTGTGAAAGGATTCTTACCTTCTGCCTCGAGAGCGGGGTTGTAGCGATAGAGATGCCAGTAACCGCACTCAACTGCGCGCTTCTCTTCAAGCTGGCTGTGTCCCATTCCGACCTTCAAACCGTGGTTGATACAAGGTGCGTAAGCAATGATGAGTGACGGGCCGTCGTATGCCTCTGCCTCTTTCAAGGCATTGAGGAACTGAGCCTGATTTGCACCCATAGCCACCTGAGCCACATATACATAGCCATAGCTGATAGCCATCATTCCGAGGTCTTTCTTGCGTACTCTCTTACCTGAAGTCGCGAATTTTGCAACGGCTCCGAGAGGAGTTGACTTAGATGACTGTCCACCGGTGTTTGAATATACCTCTGTGTCGAGCACGAGGACATTCACGTTCTTGCCTGAAGCGAGCACGTGGTCGAGTCCGCCATATCCGATGTCGTAACCCCAACCGTCGCCACCGAAAATCCACTGGCTGCGTGCAGGGATAAAGTTCTGGAGTTCAAGAAGTTTCTGACAAGTCTCGCAGTTGCATTCCTTCATAAGGGGAACGAGAGCATCGCAAACTTCGCGTGTAATGGCGCTGTTCTCCTTGTTCTCGATCCACTTGCTGAAGAGAGCCTTCATCTCTGAAGTGCAGCAAGAGCATTCCATTCCTTTGAGCATAAGCTCGCCTACAGTCTGGCGTACCCTGTCTGAACCGAGGCGCATACCGAGACCAAACTCTGCATTGTCTTCAAACAATGAGTTGTCCCAAGCGGGGCCGTGGCCTGCAGCGTTCTTGCAGTAAGGAGATGCAGGGAACGAAGCACCATAGATTGATGAGCAACCGGTTGCGTTTGCTACCATCATGTGGTCGCCAAAGAGTTGTGTAATTGCCTTGATATAAGGGGTTTCGCCGCAACCTGCGCAAGCGCCTGAGAACTCGAACAAAGGTTGTGAGAACTGGCTGTTCTTCACGTTCTGGAACTTGTTGGCCACCGTGTCCTTGTATCCCACTTTTGCGTGCAGATAGTCGAAGTTGGCCTGCTCGGGATTCTGACTTTCAGCCGGCTTCATTGTGAGAGCCTTGTTGCCCTTCATGCCCGGGCAAACGTCGGCGCAGTTGCCGCAACCTGTACAATCGAGCGGAGAAACCTGCATTGTGAAAGTATAATCCTTGAAAGTGGCATTGCCCTGGGTGCGTTTTACGGCTGCGGGAGCCTTGGCGCCTTCTTCTGCAGTCATAAGGAACGGACGGATTGCAGCGTGAGGGCATACGAACGAGCACTGGTTGCACTGGATACAGTTTGCAGGATTCCATTCGGGGATTTCAACTGCAATACCGCGTTTCTCGTATGCTGCAGTGCCGCTCGGGATAGAGCCGTCAACCATATCCTCTGACGCGAATACGCTGACAGGGAGGTCGTTACCATTCTGTGCGTTTACGATGTCGGCTACATTGCGAATCCATTCGGGAGCAAGACGGTTGTAGTTTGCATTCACGAACTTGCCGCCTGCGTTCTTCCAATCTGCAGGAATCTCAACCTCTACATACTCTGCACCACGGTCAACGGCTGCGTAGTTCATTGCAACGACGTTCTCGCCTTTCTTTCCGTAAGATTTGTCGATGGCCTTCTTCATATAAGCAACTGCCTCTTCGTAAGGGATGATGCCGGTAATCTTGAAGAATGCAGACTGGAGGATAGTGTTTGTCCTTCCGCCCAAACCGATTTCCGAAGCAATCTTTGTTGCGTTGATAATGAACAATTTAAGATTCTTGGATGCGATTTCCTTCTTTACGAAATCAGGGATGTGGTTGAATGTCTCTTCAACGCTCCACATACTGTTGAGAAGGAGAGTGCCACCCTGTTTGATCCCTTTGAGGATATCATATTTGGTAAGGTATGAAGGAACGTGGCAGGCTACGAAATCGGGAGTTGAAACGAGATAAGGTGCGTGGATGGGGGTGTCTCCAAAACGGAGGTGTGAGCAGGTGAATCCGCCGGATTTCTTTGAATCGTAGTCGAAATAACCCTGGCAATATTTAGGGGTGTGGTCACCTATAATCTTGATAGTGTTCTTGTTGGCGCCAACGGTACCATCCGATCCGAGACCATAGAACTTGCACTCGTATGTTCCGGCCTTTGCAAGTGAGATTTCTTCCTTGAGAGGAAGAGACTTGAAAGTGACGTCGTCCACGATACCGATTGTGAATCCGTTCTTGGGCTCTTTGAGAGTGAGGTTCTCGTAAACTGCGATGATTTGTGCAGGTGTAGTGTCTTTTGAAGAGAGACCATAGCGGCCACCCACAACCAGAATATCGTCACGGCCGAAGAGGGCGGTCTTGATATCCATATAGAGGGGCTCGCCCTGTGCGCCTGGCTCTTTTGTGCGGTCGAGAACGGCGATGCGCTTTGTGGTCTTGGGAAGGGCGCGCATAAAATATTTGGCTGAGAAAGGCCTGAAGAGGTGTACGCTGATGACACCAATCTTGTGGCTGTGGCCATTTGCCTTGAGGTAGTCGATTGTCTCCTTGATTGTCTCGCAAACGGAGCCGATTGCGATGATAACGTCCTCAGCATCAGCATCTCCGTAATAATCGAACGGGAGATAGTGGCGGCCTGTGAGCTCGCTGATTTCGCCCATATATCTTGCAACGATATCGGGAACTGCGTCAATATAAGGGTTAGAAGCCTCTCTTGCCTGGAAATATACATCAGGATTCTGGGCTGTACCTCTGGTAACGGGACTGTTCGGGTTGAGGGCTCTTGCACGGAATTTTGCAAGGGCCTTGTCGCTTACGAGAGGGCGAAGGTCTTCAGCCTCAAGCATTTCAATCTTCTGAATTTCGTGAGAAGTGCGGAATCCGTCAAAGAAGTGAACGAAAGGAACGCTTGATTTGATAGATGAAAGGTGGGCGACTGCTGCAAGGTCCATAGCTTCCTGAACGCTGTTTGAAGCGAGCATTGCGAAACCTGTGGCGCGGGCGCTCATAACGTCCTGGTGGTCACCGAAGATTGAGAGTGACTGGAATGCAAGGGCGCGGGCAGATACGTGGAAGACTGCTGGAAGAAGCTCTCCAGCAATCTTGTACATATTGGGAATCATCAGGAGCAGACCCTGAGATGCTGTGAAAGTGGTGGTGAGTGCACCTGCCTGAAGAGAGCCGTGAACAGCTCCGGCGGCGCCGCCTTCACTTTGCATTTCTGTTACGGAAACGATTTCTCCGAACATGTTCTTTTTACCGAATGCCGCCCATTCGTCCACCAATTCAGCCATAGTGGAAGAAGGGGTGATAGGATAAATAGCCGCATGCTCACTGAAAAGATACGCTACGTGAGCTGCGGCAAAATTGCCATCACAAGTGATGAATTTTTTCTCTTTTGCCATATCGACAGTAATATTTGTTTAGTATAATTTTAGTAAAACGAATTTTTTCTAATATACAAAGGTATTCCCTTTTTTCTGAGAAACAAATAATAGATTGATTTTCTTGACTTGATATGTAGAATAAATATTACCTTTACAAAAAATTCAGTTTATGAAAAAGAGTTGCGTCCTATTGTCTCTGATTCTATTTTGTACTTGTCTGTCTGCCCAAACCAAGGTTATCACGGTCAGTGAAGACGAGGAGATGTCTGTGGTCAATTCGCTGAGATACGTCTCTCCTGAATATGTCGAAGGTTCGGTGCAGTTCAAAGATGGCACGCGCTATCCTGCAATGCTCAACATCGACATTTACAATTCATCCACTTTGTTTATCTCCCCCGAAAAGGATACTCTTGCCGTTACAAACGAAAAGGATATCGAAAGGGTCTCTTTGGGCTCGAGAATGTTTTTCAAGACAAAGAACGGCTACACGGAGGTGCTTGATATGTGCGGAGACGTGCTCCTTGGATGCCAGAGAAGGCTCTCGATTCTTGAAATAGAGAAGGTCGGAGCATTCGGGATGCCCACAAATTCTTCGTCCGTCCAGACGATCTCCACCCTTTACGAAGGGGGAAATTCCTTTGAGTTAAGCAAATATAAGAATGCAAAATTCAAATACGAAGAGATTCCCGTCATCATATCAGATGGAAAAAACACACCGATTTCCGATAAAACGTTAAAAAAATATTTTCCCAAGAAAAAAGAGTCCATAGATTCATATCTTTCTGAAAATAAAGTAGATATGAAGGATGCGAATCAAGTTAGGGCTCTATTCAGATTTTTGATGAACAATTAACTCAGATAATATGAAAATCATTAATACCCTTTTCGGCCCGTCTTACGGGTATATCAGAGCCATTCTGGCCATTGCCGTAGGTCTTCTGTTTGTGTTTTTCCCCGCCGATGCGGAGAAGATGCTCATTACAATCATCGGTTCCATCCTGCTTGTTGTAGGGATCGTTTCGCTGGTTCTCTCTTTGAAAGATTCTGAAAACCATGTCGGCTTGATGGGCGTAAACGGAATATTCGATATAATTTTTGGCTTGCTCCTGATTATATTTCCCACTTTTTTTGCCAGTCTTCTCATCTATCTTATTGCTGCACTGATGCTTGTGTTTGGAATAGGTCAGATTGCGGCACTCGCTGTGGTCAGGGGCAACGGCAACATCCCGTTTGGCTTTTATATCCTTCCGATAATTCTCACTGCCGGTGGGTTTGTGATGATGTTCAAACCGAAAATAGCAGAGAAATCTCTCTTTTTAATTGCCGGCATCGCGATGCTTTGCTACGGAATTTCAGAACTGTTCTCCACAATCAAGATCAACAGGATGCTTAAGGCGATGCAGCAAGAGGTGGCAAGGACATCTGTACCGGAGAATGAGATAGAGGATGTCCCTTACGAAGACGTTACCGGCAAGGATGGTTCCAGTGAAGACGACTCAGACGAGGACGCCACAAGAGAAGATATTTCCAATAAGGCGTAAATGCTTGATTTTTATCTATATATACAGCAGGTAGCCCGCAATGCCGCCTGCTGTTATTGTCCATAGAGGGCTCACTTTTGTGAACAATGTCACTGCAAATGCCGCTGCAAATAACACCCAGCTTGTCCAATCGATAAAGGAGTCCGGAGTGATGAGCTGGATGGCGGCCGTGGCAATAAGTCCTATCACCACCGGCTTGAAACTCTGAAGCACTGTGTGAAATGTTGCGTTGTTCTTGAGTTTTACATATAACTTGCATACCCACAGGGTGATGAGGAAAGAGGGGAGAACAATGGCCGTGGTGGCGGTGAAGGAGCCGAGTAAGCACAGAAAAGGGGAGCCCCCCATCGCTTCTATCACAGAATAACCCACGTATGTTGCGCTGTTGATTCCGATAGGGCCGGGCGTCATCTGCGAAATTGCCACCATATCGGTAAACTGTTGTGCCGTCACCCATGAGTGCTGTACCACCACTTGATTCTGAATGAGAGACAGCATCGCATATCCCCCTCCGATGGTGAAGATTCCTATAATGAAGAAAGTATAGAACAGTTCCGCAAATATCATCCTTTCATCTCCCTGTATTTTGCAAAACCGAATGCTCCAACTCCCACAATAAGAAGGATATAGATAGGAGAGACATTCAAGAGTAAGATTAACAATATAGTCACGGCTGCAATTCCGCCTGTCCATATATTGAGCTTGTTCTTTATGGCGAGCTGGATTGTGGGTACTGCAATCAATGCCACAACCACCGGACGTATCCCCTTGAAAATTGCAATCACGGCTTCATTGTCCTTGAAACTCGTGAATACCATCGCTATGGCAAGGATAATCAAAAAAGAGGGGAGAACGCTGCCGAGAGTGGCTACAAAGCTCCCTTTGACACCTTTTAGTCTGTATCCGAGAAAAATGGATATATTCACCGCCAAAAGGCCGGGAAGGGATTGGGAGATGGCGAAAATATCCATAAACTCGTCATCGTCTATCCATTTTTTGCGCAAAACCAGCTCTTCGCGGATAATTGCAATCATGGCCAAGCCTCCTCCGATGGTGAAGGCTCCAATCTTTGCAAAGGTGGTAAAAAGTCTCAAATACTCTTTCATGGCAGCATTTTCGGGTGCAAATATCAAGTTTTTTCAAAATTTTTTCAAAAAAATGAAAAAAAACCTGAAATAAATTTGGTGGTTAAAAAAAAGTGCGTACATTTGCAGCCCGTTTCGGAAGGGACG
>JABUTQ010000329.1 GCA_021443605.1 Bacteroidales bacterium
GGGAGATGTTCCGATTTGACACGCAATCGACATTGAAAGCATATTCCAGACATATCGCATCGAGAGGCTTCTGCAATCGAGTATCTTCTTGATTATCGGATAGATATAGCAGATGGAGAGCATCGCGGCATACGAAAGTTGGAATCCTATCTCAAATGGAGCCGCAGGCCGGAACAGGGTAATCAGCAGCGCACTGAGGGCAAGAGAATGGGGCAAGCTGCGTTTGGAGCCGGCAAAATCTGAAAGTTGATAGACGGTTATCATTATTGCAGCTCTTGAGATGGAGTTTCCAAGCCCGGTGATAATGGCGTAAATCCATAAAATACAGAGGGATATGATTGTTCTCAGGACTTTCATTGGCCGGCTGTTCCCCAAAACCGAAAGAATCAGGCTCACAAGGGCGTACATCACCCCGACGTGCAGCCCGGAGAGTGCAAGCAAATGGCTCGCTCCGCTCTTACGGTAATCTTCTTTCAGAGTTTTTGACAGACCGCTCTTGTCTCCGAAAGTGAGGGCTCTTGCCACAGAGAGGGCTTCGTCTTCCCCTTCGGGAAAAATGTTCTCCATTTTATCCGAGAGGGAGTCTCTCATCGCAGAAGCCTTCGTGAACAAGGGAATATCCTCCCGCGATACTCCTCCCGATGCTCCCGCTGCGATGCCGGTCAGCAGAAATGCCGCTGCCATTGCATAGAGGCTCTTGTTGCGATAAGTTACGACGGCAAGGACAAGGGATAATGTGATTGATAAGAAAAATGAGAAGACGGGGATGCAGAAAATCTGCCCTGCAACGGCTCCTGCGATGAATGCCGGAGAGATTATCTCTATGTACCTACCTTTCCTCATACCAATATGCGAAAGTAACGAAATATTTGTTAACTTCGCAGAATTAAACCGATTTCTAATACAAATAAATTCTTGCGATATGAAAATTTTAGTTTTGAACTGCGGAAGCTCGTCCCTGAAATATCAGGTGCTCGAGATGGCTGCCGACGGTTCGTATGACCTCAAGGCAAAGGGGCTCGTCGAGCGCATCGGGAGCGACAATGCGGCTATTACGCACAGTGTTGCCGGTAAAGACAAATACACTGTCGAAAAACCGGTCAAGAATCACACCGAGGGGATAAAGAACGTTCTCGACCTTCTCGTGGACAAGAACCTCGGAGTAGTATCATCCCTCTCTGAAATAGAGGCAGTGGGCCATCGTGTGGCACACGGAGGGGAATATTTCTTCAAGAGCGTCATCATTGACGACGACGTAATCGCAAAAATCGAGAAATGCTGCGAGCTCGCACCGCTTCATAACCCTGCCAACCTTCTGGGTATCAAAGCTGTATCTGAATTGATGCCGGGCACGCCGCAGGTAGGTGTATTCGACACTTCATTCCATCAGACTATGCCGGATTACGCTTATATGTACGCAATCCCTTACGAATATTACGACAAGTATAAGATTCGCCGTTACGGCTTCCACGGCACCAGCCACGGATATGTGGCCGCCAAGGCTTGTGAGTTTGCAGGTCTGGACATCAACAATTCCAAGATCATCACCTGCCATCTCGGCAACGGCAGCTCGATTACAGCCATCGATAAAGGCAAATCTGTAGATACCACTATGGGCTTCACCCCTGTGGAAGGTGTTCCCATGGGCACCCGCAGCGGTAACGTCGATGCAGGTGTCGTGATTTTCCTTCAGGAGAAAGAGAATCTCGATGCAGCCGGAATCAGCGCAGTGCTCAACAAGAAGAGCGGTCTGCAAGGCCTTTCACAGCTCTCTTCAGACAGCCGTGACATCGATGCCGGCATCGCAGCGGGAAACTTCAAGGCTCTCCTTACCCAAAATAAGCTTTGCTATGAAATCAAGAAATATATCGGAGCTTATGCAGCCGTGATGAACGGCGTGGATATGATTGTCTTCACCGGCGGTATCGGAGAGAACGCAGACACCGTGCGCGCAAAGGTTTGCACCGGTCTCGATTATCTTGGTGTGAAATTCGATGCAGAGAAAAACAAGGGGCTTCGCGGCAAAGATGCATACATCAGCACACCCGACTCAAAAGTGAAGCTGGTTGTGGCCACTACCAACGAAGAGCTTGTAATTGCCCGTGACACAATGAATTTAGTAACTAAAAAATAATATAGAGATATGATTACAACTTTTGAACAGATTTACGACTTGCTCCGCTCAAAGACAAAAAAACGCCTCGTGGCTGCCTGGGGTGTTGATGACCATACCATCACCGCAGCATCAAAGGCAATAGAATTGGGCATCGTTGACGTCACTCTCGTGGGTGATTCAGCTATGATTGCCAAAGTTTGTGAAGAAGAAAAGATTGATATGTCAATCTTCACGATTTTTGATTACAAAGAGGAGTTGAAGGCTATTGCTTATGCGATTGATCTTATCAACGCAGGTGAAGGTGATATCCTTATGAAAGGGCTTTGCAGCACCGACAAATATATGCGTGCAATCCTCAACAAGGAGCGCGGGCTTCTCCCTCCAAAAGCCACACTCAGCCACGTCAGCGTTCTGCAAAATCCTAATTATAAGAAGCTTATCATCCTTGGTGATATGGCCGTAATCCCTGCTCCGGACCTCAAGCAGAAGGTTGCCATCACCAATTATGTAGTGAATACCGCCAAGGCTCTCGGCAACACTATGCCAAAGGTTGCCTTTATCGCCGCCACAGAGCAGATGCTCGAGGGTATGCTCGCTTGCGTGGATGCAGCTGTCCTGAGCAAGAAGTGCGACCGCGGTGAGATCAAAGGCTGCGTTGGTGACGGCCCTCTCGCCCTTGACGTTGCCATTTCACCGGAAGCCGTTGAGATTAAGAAGCTCAAGAGCCCCGTTGCCGGTGATGCAGACTGCCTCGTATTCCCGAACATCGAGAGTGCAAACGTATTCTACAAGTCAAATTCACAGTTGATGAAGGGTGTTAAACAGGCAGCGATTATGGTTGGTGCAAAGGCTCCGTGCGTCCTTTCAAGCCGCGCAGACAGCATCGAGACCAAGCTGAACTCAATCGCTCTTGCTGCAGCCACTGCAAAATAGTTTCAAAGGGAAGCATCAAGAATGAAGACACGGTCGCAAAGCCGTGTCTTTTTTCGTGATTAATTTTTACCTTTGCACCCCGGAATCCAAACCATAATTCTATGATAACTTTTGTCGCATCCATTTTGTTGCTGATTGCCGGCTATTTCGTCTATGGAAAGGTCGTTGAAAAGGCATTCGGCATTTCAGACAAGAACCAGACACCGGCCATAACTCACAATGACGGAGTTGATTATGTGCCTCTCAAGCCTTGGCGTGTTTTTGTTATTCAATTTTTGAACATTGCCGGTATGGGGCCCATTTTCGGTGCCATTCTCGGGGCTGCCTACGGCCCTGCCGCATATCTGTGGATTGTTATCGGCTGCATTTTTATGGGTGCCGTAATGGATTATATGTCCGGAATGCTCTCTCTGCGCAACGATGGGGCAAGCCTTCCCGCAATCGTAGGAAAATATATGGGCCGAAGAGGCAGAATGATACTCGCCTTTTTAACTATGTTTCTGATGATTGCGGTAGGAGCTTCATTCACTTCTGGGCCGGCGGATTTGCTCACTGCCCTCACAGGAATGGGGAAGCAGACATGGATGATTGTCATCATAGCATACTATATAGTGGCTACATTGCTGCCTATCAACAAGATAATCGGGAAGATATATCCGGTTATGGGGGCTATGCTCCTCTTTATGGCACTCGGGGTGGGGGCTATGCTTTTCATCAAAGGAGGTGCGGGCGAGCTCACGATGGTCGAACTTACCGGTGACACTTTGCGCAACTGGCACGGGGCCCCCGAAACTAACCATCTGATTCCAATGATGTTTATAGTGATATCGTGTGGTGCGCTTTCCGGATTCCACGCCACGCAGTCTCCTATGATGGCTCGTTGTATCACAAAAGAGAGCTGGGGCAGGCCTGTGTTCTATGGCGCTATGATTTGCGAGGGAATCGTGGCAATGATCTGGGCAACAGCCGCTATGGCATATTTCGGTGGTCCTGAGGGGCTTAATGCTGCTGCTGCCGCCGGCAAGACTCCTGCAATCATCGTTAATGAGATATGCAACAGCTGGCTCGGACACTTCGGGGCGATACTTGCGATTGTCGGAGTGATAGTCTGTCCCATCACTTCGGGAGACACAGCATTTCGCGGACTCCGCCTTGTAATTGCCGAGGGGATGAGGATGGAGCAGAAGAAACTTTTAAATCGTTTTGTGATAGCTCTGCCGATATTCGCCATAGCATATTTTGCTTGCTATTTCGACTTTTCAATCCTTTGGCAGTATGTCGGAATCTTGAACCAGATACTTGCTGCTTTATGTTTATGGACGATTTCCGTCTATTTCAAGAAAACGGGCAAGTGCCATTGGATCACCACAATACCATCCTTTTTTATCACGTTTATGGTGATATGCTACCTCATTGTAGCTCCTCACAAGACCGGGGGTTTTGCACTTGCTCCAAACGTGGGTTACACTGTCTCGGCAATCCTCACTTGCTCCGCATTCATCTGGTTTATGATGGGAACCCGTAAAAAAGAGCAGGGGAAACTCACACGCCAGTCATAGGCTGCAAGTCTCCCCCGCAGATTGAGAAGCTGTTTAAATTTGAATCAAATATAAAACAGCTTCTGAGAATACAAAACTACTTTCCGAATGCTTTAACCATCTCGGCGTCGATGTTTTCGTCTGTGAGCTTCGCAACTACCTTCCCTTCGGGATCTATGAGATATTTCGTAGGAAGGTAATGTATTGAGTATTTGTCTGATATATCGTTTGTCCTGTCAAATTTATATGGATCTTCGCTAATAACCTTGAATCCGCGAAGCACGTGGTGGAACGCTCCGATTCCGTCTTTTTCGACTGCATCCCTCCATTTGTCGGGGTTGCTGTCATCATCTGCAACATACACAATGTCGAGGCCTGGACCCACATTCTTGTATTTTTCGTAGAGCTCCTTCACGTGGGGATTGCTTGCCCTGCAGGGGCCGCACCAAGACGCCCAGAAATCGATAATCACATATTTGCCTCTGGTAGAAGAGAATGTGAAGTCGTTGCCGTTGATGTCTTTTGCTGTGAAGTCTGGAGCGGTGGCTCCGGGCTGTACGTTTGCAAGATTAGTAAGCTCCTCTTCATATTCGGAAAGGTCGCAATATTCGCGTATGCGAGAGCTGAAAGAGTTATAAATCTTCTGATATTCAGCATATTCAAGGTCTCCTGTCACAAATTTTAGAAGGTATGCGGCCAAGAATGAATCCGAATGTCCTTTGATGAAATTGATATAGACATCTTTCGTGTTACCGGTGCCTTTCTCCATTACGGCCTTTGCATCGGCCTCAAACTGCTCATATTCCGATTGTGTCACGGACCCGGTGGTTGATGTGCTCTTGAAGTCGTCACTGAGGTTTATCTGCATCTTGCCCGGCTCAATGAACAGCATTGTGTATTTAAGATTCTGATAATCTTTAAGATCGCCACAATAGAGGGTTGCGGATGCACAAGGGGCTGTGAGTTGTCCTTTTATGGCAAACTTTCCGTTCTGAACCAATACACTGTCTGCGACATAGTTCTCAAGATTCTTATTGTCAGGAGCATAGCGCAGTACGATATATTTTCCGTCAATGCCGTTTACACTTCCTTCGAGGGTGAATTTGCCATCGCCCCCTGCCTGGCAGGATACCAGGCAGAGCGCAGCGGCTATAGATATTATGCTTATGTGTTTCATATTATTTATAATTTTGGGTGAGGTTTGGATTCATACTTGTTGCATTCTTGGGGAATGGTGCCACCCAGATAGCATCGTTGGGGGCAAGGGTATAGGTCTTGCCGAGCATCTCTTTTGAATAGGTGGCTTCCCAACCTTTAACTCCGTTCCAGCGTTTGCGGTTGAAATAGTTGTAGAAACTCCAGATTCCTTCTCCGCTCCAAGTCTCCTTGATGTGATTCATGGCCTTTGCAGCATCCACTCCTGTCCCTTCAAGGGGAGAGTACATTGCTGTGGCAATACGGTTTTTACGCAACTCATCCAAGTATGACATAGCTGCATCATAGTTCCCCTTGTGCCATTCGCACTCAGCCAGGAGGCAATAGAGATACGATGTTTTAACACCGGCACAGTTCCAGCCCGATTCAAGGTCGTATGTCACTGTCTTATAGGGAAGTCCGTGGAGCAATTCTCCAATGGCTTTAACTCCGAGCATTTCAACCATATAGTCGTACATCATCTCAAAGTTTGCAAGACCACTCAATGCAAGGTTTCCGGGTTCGATAAGTTTCTCAAACTCAGGAACTACCGAATCATAAAACTCGATGTTGTATGTAAAGAACAAATCGCCCTCTGTGCCATCTTTAGGAAGAAGAAGTGCATCGTAAGTGTTGCCGATAATGTAACCTGTAATCTTTTGAGTCAACATATTGTTGTAGTTGTCTATCGCACCGGTGATGTCAAGCGCCTTCTTTGCAGCTGCAGATGCTCCGTCCCAATCTTGTTTGCTCAGGAGGATAAGGGCCTTGACTGCAGGGATACAAGCTCGGTTTATTCTCATATGGCTGACAGCTTTTACAGGGACATACTCCATCAGTTTTTCTGCGGCCTCGATGTCGGCAATGAGCAGGTCATAAACTTCTGCCAAGGTCTTTTTCTGCTGCGGTACTGTAATATCCACATCTTCAGTCATATAAATGATGGCAGGAGTGTTATTTGCTGTTGCCGGATCGTAAGGCTTTGCAAATTTGTTTGCAAGCATCCAGTGGAAATATGCACGGAGGGTAAGGGCTTCTGCCTGAAGCTGGTTGGCTTTCTCTTTATCCCCTTT
>JABUTQ010000400.1 GCA_021443605.1 Bacteroidales bacterium
CAGCGCGTGGCCATAGCCCGTGCCGTGGTCAGCCATCCGCAGCTCATCCTCGCCGACGAGCCTACCGGTAACCTCGATTCCAAGAATGGCAAGGAAGTGATGGAACTCCTCAGCGAACTCAACCGCGAAGGAACCACCATCATTATGGTGACCCACTCCCAGCACGATGCCTCCTACGCCTCCCGCATCATCAACCTCTTTGACGGACAGATAGTTACCGACGCAAGAATGTAGAAAATTCCCCGCCTCAGCCGGGCGGGGATTTTTTGTGCCTATTACTCTTTATTCCGTCGAAAAAGATAATTTTCAAGTCTCAATTCCCACACGAGCACAAACGAAAGTGCCCACCTAAAAAGGAGGAGAATCCACCACACCGCTCCGCAGGCAGACAATAGGAGAAGATCCTCGAAGTTACTGTGTGACACGCATATATGTGTATCGAGATAATCTACGTCACTGCTGGAGATTTCTCCTCTTGCAAGCTCGTCAAGCATCGCCGCAGCTCCATACCCGAGTCCCACGATATTTGCGATAATCCATAGAAACGCCGTATTTTCAGGGAGGCCGAAAAACAGCATCACCGGCTTCAAGAACCTCGAGATTACCCTTACTATTCCAAACTCCGTGAGAATTCTCTGGAGGATGTTCAACGTATAGATTATAACTATCATTGTAAGACAGAGCTTCAGCGTATTGAGGGCCCAAGCCCCAAGCACGGGAAGGAATGGTCCGGAAACGCCGAAATGGGGGTCGACGGATGGAGCACCCACAGAAGCTCCGGGGAGGACAAGATTCAGAACAAAGCCCAGAGCCAAAGCCCCCAAAGTTCTGTTTATCACCATCCTAACCGCATTCGTCCCCGTTTTCTTCAACACCGCCGTCTCCAATATCATCGAATGGGCACAAAGCACCATAGTGGAAAGTATCGTTATGGACCTTACATCCATTTCAATTGTTGCCATCACGGCTATGGCAGAATAGACGTTCACGAAATATCCCGACACGAATGCAAGAGCCGCATCGCCGGGCAGGCCGAAATATCTGAATACCGGATTTACAAAATCTGATATATACGGCAAGATATTGAAATATTTCAGAAGCATCATTGCAAATGACACGCCCACAGTCAGTTTCAATATCCAGATACAAGTCTTTGTGGTTGTGGGGAGCACCTCTGCGATGCATTTTTTCAACTTCTGTACGGTTTCTTTTTTCATTTCGTAGATATCTGAATGCAAATATAGATATCCTTCTGCAAAATAATCGATTATCTCGAAGACATTTGTCGTAAAAATTTGTAATTAATAATTTTTATAATTTAATTTGCATATAACGAAAAAATTCCACGCATATATGTATTCAGAGGTAAAAGATATCATAAAAAGTCACGGAATGAAAGCCACTCCGCAACGGATTCACATTTACAATATCCTTCGGAAGCACGGCCACACGACCGCCGATATGATTTACAGTGATGTAAAACAGGAGTTCCCCACCCTCTCTTTCGCCACTGTGTATAATGTATTGCAGACTTTTGTTGAATCGGGGATAGTCAGGCCTCTATATAGTACCGACAGCAAGATGTATTTTGACATCACCACAACCCCGCACTACCACATCT
This sequence comes from Bacteroidales bacterium, assembly GCA_021443605.1. Taxonomy (GTDB): domain Bacteria; phylum Bacteroidota; class Bacteroidia; order Bacteroidales; family UBA932; genus Equibacterium. Next base: position 1,622 of record JABUTQ010000400.1, read on the forward strand.
ATGACGAAAGCACCCGCACTTTCCAGGACATCAAAGATGACGAGCTATTGCTGACCGTCAAGAACTATCTGGCCTCCAAGGGGATGGAGGAATACGACATTGATTCCATCAAAATTCAATTAATCAGAAAAACAACTGACAAATGAAAACTTTAAAAGGAACCAAAACAGAACAGAACCTGCTGAAGGCATTCGCAGGCGAGTCTCAGGCAAGAATGCGCTACACCTATTTTGCAAGCACGGCAAAGAAAGAAGGATACGAACAGATTTCAGCAATATTCACGGAAACAGCCGCCCAGGAACAGGAACACGCCAAAAAGTTCTTCAAGTATCTGGAAGGTGGTATAGTGGAGATTACTGCATCCTATCCCGCCGGCATCATAAACAACACCACCGAGAATCTGAAAGCTGCCGCGATGGGAGAAAACGAAGAGTGGACAGCTCTCTATCCCGCATTTGCAAAAACAGCTGAAGATGAGGGATTTCCGGAGATTGCCAACACTTTCAGAAAAATCGCCACCGTTGAGGCCGAACACGAAAAGAGGTTCTTGAAATTCTACCAGAACATCATAGAAAACAAAGTGTTCGAAAAAGACGAGGAGACAGTATGGCAGTGCCGCAACTGCGGGTATGTCCACACGGGTAAGAGCGCACCCGAATCCTGCCCTGCCTGTGCGCATCCCCAGGCATATTTCGAAGTAAAGAAAGAGAATTATTAAGAAACTGATAATGAGAAAGTTTACACTATTATTCCTATTCTTTGGCGCAATCATTCTTAAGGGATGTGGACAAAGCCCGCAGGAGGAAGGGGTGAGAATAATCGCACACAGAGGTTACTGGAAAACCGAAGGGAGTGCCCAAAATTCAATCGCTTCACTGAAAAAAGCGCAGGCTCTTGACATTTTCGGGACTGAATTCGATGCACAACTTACGGCAGACAGTGTCTATGTGGCATTTCACGACTCAAAAATCCACGGAGTGCCCGTTGAAGAGATGACATACGCACAGATGCTGGCGGACACAACCCTCGCTAACGGCGAAAGAATTTCTACGGTTGACGAGTACCTCAAAGAGGCAGCAAAGGACAAATCGTGCAAGATTATTTTCGAGCTCAAGCCACAGGAAAAGCCCGGGTTCGAAGAGCTGAGCGTGGAAAAAGCAATCTCCCTTGTCAAAAAACACAGACTTGAAAAATGCACGGAATTCATCTCTTTCAGCATTGAAATCTGCAAGATGCTCGTCCAAAAGATGCCGGGGATTCCTGTATCATACCTTGGGAGCACCCTCTCCCCCGCCGAGCTTCACGAACTGGGGATAACCGGTGTGGATTTCAATTTCTCGGTATTTCAGAAAAATCCCGATTGGGTGCCGGAAGCCCACGCCCTTGGTATGTCTGTAAACGTATGGACCGTTGACAAAAAGGAAACAGCCCTTGAGATGATTGATCTCGGCGTTGACTACATCACCACCAACTACCCCGAAACGTTGTTGGCAGAGGAAGAATAAACAACTTCGTTGAAGTTTTTAATATTCCTATAAATTTCAATTAATTACAATAACTTCTCAAAACAATAAATGGTCATGGTGAGATTCTTCATAAAAGCACTTTTCTCGTATGTTGTGGTTGTGACTGCGGCTATTGGATGTGGGAAGATAGGAGATTCAGAAACTACTTTATCTAAAGTTAAGTTTGAAGATTGGCCGCTGACGGATTGTTCTACCAGCACTTCACCAGTCAGAGATCTTGTGGCGTATAAACTACTTGGTGTCCCGTACAACTGGGAGGTGGATATGATAGGGGGATCGACCTATAGAATCCTGCCAAATTTTCAAGATTCGAATGTGCCTTTTACATATAATGATTACAATGATAAGAACCTCTGCAGTGGCACACATGGGGCATACACCAATCTCATTGAGGGAAAAACGGATATCATCATAGCAAGCCGTGATATTTCAAAGAATGAAATGGCCGAAGCCGATTCTTTGCGCGTAGAGTTAGAAACGGCTCCACTGGCCACAGATGCACTGGTGTTCATAGTCAATCCCAAGAATCCGGTCAAGAATCTTACAGCTGATCAGGTAAGGAAGATATATACCGGGGAGATTACCAATTGGAAAGAGGTCGGTGGTATTGACCATACGATTACTCCATATATCAGGGATGCTGATTCGGGCAGCCAGGAGAAGATGGAGACTCTTGTTATGGCCGGGCTGACCATGATTGAAGGTCTGCCGGAAACCATAGGTAGTGTAATGCTTTCTCCATATTATTCCATCGAGGAGGATGAGTACGGGATTGGCTACACACCATACTTTTATTGCACGGCGATGGTGCGTGATTTGATAAAGGTGAATGTATTGTCTATCAACGGAGTTGTACCTACGAAAGAAACTCTAAAGGCAAATAAGTATCCATTCGTGTCAAGCATCTATGCTGCCGTCCGCAAATCGGAAAGCCACGATAGCAGGGCGTACACGCTTTACCAGTTCCTATTTACCAAGAATGGGGCGGAAATGATTGATGAAAGTGGTTATATCCCATTTTTGCGTTGACTACATCACCACCAACTACCCCGAAACGCTATTGGCAGAGGAAGAATTGTAAAACAAGCTGTCCCGAGGATTTCGATTACGACTCGAATTTATAAAAAAGTGCCCAGGCATACCGCCGAGGGCACTTTTTTTTTGTTCAAATAAGAAATCTGTCCCGAAAAAATAGTACATTTGTTGCACCTAAACGACCCTAAACTCATAAAACCTTATCAACCTAATCATTACTAACTAATTTTTTCAAAAAGGTATGAAAAAACTATTCAGACGAATGCTGCAAACAGCATTTCTGTTGCTTGCCTTTGTGCCCGCAATGGCCCAAAGTCAAGTAAAAGTTACCGGTATTGTAACCGGTCCTGATGGTGCACCCCTTTTCGGAGCAAGTGTCGTTCAAAAAGGGACTACAAACGGTGTAGTCACTGAATTGGACGGAAGCTATGCCATCACAGTGGCGCAAGGGGTGGAACTTGAGTATTCCTACGTAGGGTATGTAACACAAACCTTCACTGCCAAAGAGGGAAAGATTGACGTAACCCTTGTCGAAGACAATTTCTTCATCGAAGAAACAGTTGTTGTCGGCTATGGTGTCCAGAAGAAAAGTGACGTTACCGGTGCCATCGCTTCGGTAAGGTCAGCAGACATCAACAACAGGACAATAACTACAGCCGAGCAGGCTTTACAGGGAAAAACATCCGGTGTGGCACTTATCACAACCAGCGGTCAGCCGGGTTCGACTCCCACCATCCGTATCAGAGGTTTCTCTTCAAACGGAACATCAGACCCCCTCTATGTAGTTGACGGACTGCTTGTTTCAAATATCAGGGATATTGATCCGAACAACATAGAAAGCATTGAAGTGTTAAAGGATGCCGCTTCGGCTGCCATTTACGGAGCACAAGCTGGAAATGGTGTAGTTCTTGTTTCCACCAAAAAAGGTGCAAACGGCACAAGCAGCATATCATACGATTTCCAATACACTATCAACCAGCTCGGGTTCAAGCCTCAGCTTCTCAACTCGAAGCAAGCCATAAAACAAAACTACGAGTCGAGCGCAACATATACAGAAGCTGATGAAAAGGCTCTCATTACCAATGGTGTATGGGATGGCCAATTCTCAACCAACTGGTATGATATAGGTTTTGAGACCGCCCCCACCTTCCACCATACGCTGAATTTCCAAGGCGCAAACAAAAAAGGATCTTACTTTGCTTCACTCAGCAGTTACAGCGACAATGGCATCATCTGCGGAGACAGAGATTACTTCAAACGCCTCTCCCTTATGGTGAATGGAGACTATCAGGTGAAGGACTGGTTGAAGATTGGAACCAACATCAATATGAACAAGACCACCTGCAGCGGTATTTCCGACGGAAGCTCAAACAGCATCTACGGCAGTATGATTTCAAATGTGATGAGTCTATCACCTTATTGGAGAAGCACTTATCCTGCAGACAAACTCCCGACTATAATGCAGGGACTTCTCGATGCCGGAAACACTTTGTTCAAAGATGAAAAGGGGGATTACTATATGACTCTCGGTGCCGGCGAACAGGTGCATCCGATGGTGTCTGTCCTCGGATACAACAAGAAAAACCAAGGGTATAACCTGCAAGGAACCGCATTCTTGAACTTTAACCCGTTCGATGGATTCGTGTTCACATCCCGTCTCGGTGTAAGATTCAATCAAACACAGAATTACAACTATACAAACAAATTCTATGGCTCAAGTTCCGTAAGCAAGACCAAAAACGAGGTGAGCCGCACGTCATCGACAATTTTCTACTATCAGTGGGAAAACTTCGCCAATTACCAGAAACGATTCGGACAGCACGATGTCAGTGCAATGGCAGGTATGTCATTCTCTGACAATGAGTTCACTTACGTAATGGCGGGTGTTGACCAGGTGATGAAAGACGATCCCCTATATGCCGATGTTTCGTACGGAGCAGGCGGAGCGGCCAAGAGCGTTGGTGGTTATCAGAACCACAATAGAAAACTATCTTACTTCGCCCGTTTGGGATACAACTATGCCGAGAAATACTACATTCAGGCCTCTTTCCGCGCAGATGCCGCAGATACATCAATTCTTCCGAAAGAAAACAGATGGGGATTCTTCCCTTCAGTATCTCTTGGTTGGGTTGTATCCAAGGAAGATTTCTTCAAGAACCTCAGTGCTCCCATCAACTTCCTAAAAATCAGGGCAAGTTGGGGACAGAACGGATCTACAAGCAATCTTTCAGGATACCTTTACTCAAATGCAATCTCTACAAATGCCCTCGGATACTCATTCGTTCCCGATTTTACATATCAAATTTCGGCTTTTCCGAATCAGACATACAACCCTGAGCTGAAGTGGGAAACATCAGAGCAGTTTGACGTCGGTTTTGACTTGAGGGCTTTCAGCGACAGGTTCACATTCGGCTTTGACTGGTATCGCAAAGAGACAAAAGACCTCATTGTCAGCAATATCACTATTCCTGCAGAGGCGGGAAACAAATCTGCTCCGGTAAATGCCGGTAATGTGCTCAACAGCGGCTTTGAATTCGACCTTGGTTGGAAAGACCGCGTTGGAGAATTTGGCTACTCTATTTCTGCCAACCTTGCAACTCTCAATAATAAAGTCACTTACCTCACACCTGCCCTTAGCGGCGGTCGCATCAACGGAGGCTC
>JABUTQ010000280.1 GCA_021443605.1 Bacteroidales bacterium
TATTTTCCATAAAAGTGGCCATACAGTCAAAAAAATACAAAATCTTTACTTTATATAAATTTTATAAGATACTGAGTTACAGCAAATAAGATGCAATAATTATAGATATAACTAAAAGTAATAAATAATTTACTACCAGATCAATAAAAGGTCGAAATAAAGTGTATTTACAAAAGTAAACCCATTAAACTAATTACAATTGTAATTTAAAACTTTACGACAATATATTACAAATGTAAATTAGCAATAGTTTGCGAGATTGACTAACTTTGCGCTCCCTTAGATAATACGATATGGAGCGCTGCCTTATAAAGATAGAAGATTATAATTATCCGTTGCCGGAAGAAAGAATCGCCAAATATCCTCTCAAAAACAGAGATGATTCCAAACTTCTTGTAAATGTCGATGGAACTTTCAAGGATGAAAAATTCGTGAATATAGCAGAATATCTTCCCGAGAACTCACTGATGATATTTAATGAAACAAAGGTGGTTCCGGCTCGTCTCTTGTTTCAGAGGCAGACCGGTGCAGTAATCGAAATATTCTGCCTTGAACCCTATCACCCTGAAGATTACCAAATATCTTTTGCTCAAACAGCATCTTGCAGATGGAAGGCAATCGTGGGAAACGTGAAAAAATGGAAAGGAGATACGCTTCATCTTTACACACAAGCCGATACCTCAGCAGAGATTACTTCAATTGATATGAAGGCTAATCTCATAGAAAGGGTTGACAATACTTGCATAGTGGAATTTTCGTGGGATGGCGGGCTCTCTTTCAGTAAAGTGATTGAACTATGCGGCAAGATTCCCGTGCCGCCATATCTCAACCGTGATACGGAAGCCATTGATTATGTGCGCTATCAGACGATGTATGCCAGAAATGACGGATCGGTTGCCGCTCCAACCGCGGGGCTTCATTTCACGGAGCGTGAAATAGGGCAAATCAAGGCTAAAGGGATCGAGACAGACTATTTGTGTCTGCACGTCGGGGCGGGAACTTTCCTTCCCGTGAAGAGTGAATTCATTGCCGACCACAAAATGCATAGTGAACCATTCTCCGTTTCGGTGAAATTTTTAGAAAAACTGTTGCAATTTGTGAATAACAAACCTGTTATATCAGTAGGAACCACATCTACAAGATGCTTGGAATCACTATATTACATAGGTGTACATTGTATCGAGCGAGGCGAACCTGGCTTTGTTGACCAGTGGGAGCCTTATCGCGATGAGGGCTACTCATATTCGGCTGCGGAGGCGCTGGATGCACTGATAGTTTATATGAAATCCCACAACCTCAGTCAAATTTCCTCCAGAACTTGTCTGATTATAGTTCCCGGATTCAAATATAGGATAATATCGTACTTGGTGACAAATTTCCATCAGCCCCAAAGCACTCTGCTTCTGCTTGTTGCCGCATTGATAGGAGAGCAGTGGAAGGGGATGTACCAATTTGCTCTCGACAATGGTTTCAGGTTCTTGAGCTATGGTGATTCTTCATTATTGAAAAATTTTTATTAAATTCGCGTCCCAAATTAAGATTTTATATTAAAATGAATAAAATTAGACCATATATAGCTACGATTGTAATCATTTTGTGCGCAATTTCCGCGTTCGAACTGATTCCAAATATCTCCATTAAAGAACTGATAACCAGTCTATCCGACGGCATCGGCAACACCATTTACTGGATTGTTTCATTTGTATTGGCTTGTGCCGGCATAACACTTTTCTCTATGTCGGGCATCGTCAAGAGAAATGAGTTGACGAAAGTTGTAATATTTAGACTTTGCTGGTGCATAGGTGCCGGATTGCTTGGATATGGTGCCGCTACACTTGTAAATACATCTCCCGGAGATTCGATTTTTAGCGGACAGTTTACAAAGATACTCCTGTATGCGATAATCATTTTGTTTACATCTGTAATTTATTTTAATGCTGCAAAACGAGCCGGAAAGAAGGTCAGCTCCAATTCAATCAGAAGGAGCGCAGCTTCATCCGGAACACTCAAATACGCATACGGATATTTCTACTCGGCACTGATTTGGAGCGTCCTTTTCGGGCTCATAATCGTGTTGTTTTTCCAAGATTCAACCCTTCCCGGCGATTATTTCTTCCCTTGCGGAGCAGCTTCGCTTCTGATGTTCGTATTTTTCTTCGTCAGATTCAAGATTTTTCCGCTTCTGTCGTTGATAACCCTTTTGTTACAATTTTTCGCATCTCTATATCAAGGGCTCATTATCAGTCAAATAGATTTGCCGTATTATTCAATTTTGCTATATCTTTCCACAGCTACTGTTCTTCCTCTGATAGATATGTATTGCAGGGATGAGATTTAATATTTAGTTCTTTTTTGTACGATGACACACTCTTTGGATACAATATTTGACTCTATAAGACCATATAACGACGAGGAGACGGCGGCTGCAATGCAGAGAATCAAGGGAAGCCCTATGCTTCCAATGATAGAAAGCTACGTATTTCCGGACAAAGACAAAGGTTATTTGGCCAATCTCCTGGCCGACATCAAAGGTGTTGACGACTTTCAACAGCGTGTGATGAAGGATGTGGTTGAACGGGTTGTTTACAAAACTACACAAGGATTGACGGTTGGAGGATTAGATAATCTTGTAAACAAAGACGGAAAACCGGGTAAGTTTTTACTTTTGTCAACACATCGTGACATCGTGTTGGATCCTGCATTCATACAATTGGTTTTTAACAGAAGTTCCTTCCCCACCACCGAAATTGCTGTTGGTGACAATCTTTTCTACAATCCCGAAGTGAAGGATATGATGTCCTCCAACAAGATGGTTGTAGTGAAACGAAGCGGATCTTCCCGTGAGATATATGAATCTTCATCCCTATTGTCGGAATATATCCGCCTTCAAGTTTCTTCTCAAAACAGTTCAGTGTGGATAGCCCATCGTCAAGGTCGCACGAAAGACGGACACGACATAACAGAGAAAGGTCTTCTCAAAATGCTGGACATGAGTGGTTCTGGCACTTTTGAAGAAAATTTCCTTGAGATTCCCATAGTTCCAGTGGCTATTTCATACGAATATGAGACTTGTGGCGCATTAAAGGCTTTGGAATTATATACAAGGGAAATGAACGGCGGTGTTTATGAAAAAAAGCCTGGCGAAGATTTGAACAGTATGGTGCAAGGGTTCAAGCAGCCTAAGGGAAGAGTACATATCCAATTCTGCAAACCTCTCTCGCAGAGTGAGATATATGGAGGTGAGTCGCTTTCTAAAAATGAAAAATTTAATCGCCTTGCAGCTTTGATAGATTCAAAACTCTTGGAGGCATACAAACTTTGGCCTTCGAATTATATTGCTGCCGATTTAGTCAAAAACGGAACTGAATATTCCAATATGTACACCGCTGAGGATAAGGAAAAGTTCCTGAACCACATTGAATCCGAGACTTCAGGAATGCCTGAAGCCGTGAAACTCAGGCTGTTGTATTTGTATGCCGCACATATAGGATAACATTGTGATTATTCCATTGCTTTTTCTGAAAATAGTTTGTATATTCGCGTAATAAAATGGCGTTGGCGTTTTTGTATGAATGCCGATGTTGTTTATTAACGGTACTATACAAAACTATCTATATGATGAAAAAGGCAATTTCTCTTCAGGATGCCGTTGCTTTGGTCAAAGACGGCATGACTATTATGGTGGGAGGTTTTCTTGGTAATGGTGGCCCCAATGAAATTATGGATGCCCTTGCCGAAAGCGGAGTCAAAAATCTCACCGTCATTTCCAATGATACTGTTTTCGACAATAAAGGTTGGGGAAAACTAATTGTAAATCACCAGGTTAAAAAGACTGTAGCATCTTATGTCGGTGGTAATTCCGCTTTCAACGAGCAGTTTATCAGCGGCGAGATGGAGTGTGAGTTTGTCCCGCAGGGCACTCTGGCAGAAAGAATCCGCGCAAAAGGTTGCGGTCTTGGCGGAATCCTTACCCCCACTGGGGTAGATACCATTGTAGAAGAAGGGAAGCAGAAATTGAATGTCGATGGCAAAGACTACCTTCTTGAACTGCCGCTTCGTGCAGATATCGCCTTTATCGGCGGCACAGTGGTTGACGAGTCTGGAAACGTGTTCCATCGCGGAACAACCAAAAATTTCAATCCCCTTATGGCTTCAGCTGCGGATGTTGTTGTGGTAGAGGCAGAAGAGATTGTTCCTGTAGGGAAGATTGAGCCCGAAATGGTACATACTCCGGCTCTGTTCATCGATTACATCTACAAAAAACAGGGCTGACAGCCGAATCTCCGAAACTAATACAAACTATCTATATGGAAAAACTTAAATCTATGATCCGCGTCCGTATGAGCGCGAAGGATGCTCATTATGGCGGAAATCTTGTTGACGGGGCGCATATGCTTCACCTCTTTGGGGATGTCGCCACCGAACTTCTCATCCTAAGGGATGGCGATGAAGGGCTTTTCAAAGCGTATGATATGGTCGAATTCATCGCACCCGTCTATGCCGGCGATTTTATTGAAGCCACCGGAGAGATTGTTTCCGAGGGAAATACTTCAAGAAGGATGATTTTTGAGGCTAAAAAAGTGATTGCTCCCCGGCCCGACATCAGCGATTCTGCTGCAGATGTGCTGGAGGAGCCGATTGTAGTTTGTCGTGCAAGCGGCACTTGTGTCACACCAAAATCTTGCCAAAGGAAATAGGGATATGGATAAACTTATCATCACGGCCGCAATCTGCGGAGCTGAAGTTACCAAAGAGCAGAATCCTGCCGTTCCCTACACTGTCGAAGAGATTGTAAAAGAGGCCAAAAGCGCCGTTGACGCCGGTGCGGCCATAGTTCATCTCCATGTCCGTTTCGATGACGGCACCCCCACACAGAGCACTGCCCGTTTTCAGGAGTGCACGGATGCAATATATAAGGTGTGTCCGGATGTCATAATTATTCCATCCACCGGCGGGGCAGTTGGGATGAGCCCCGAGGAGAGGCTGCAATCCACTGATACTGTGCCTGTTCCTGAAATGGCCACCCTCGACTGCGGCACCTGCAATTTCGGAGACGAAATATTCGACAATACTATGCCTACGATGCGCGCTTTCGGAAAAAGGATGATTGAGCGCGGTATCAAGCCTGAATACGAGTGCTTTGAAATGGGACACCTCGATACGATTCTGAATATGGCTCGCAAAGGGCAGGTTCCCGGTGCTCCGATGCAGTTCAATTTCGTACTCGGAGTTCCCGGTTGTACTCCCGCCACAGTGGACAATCTATGCTGGTTGGTGAATAAGATTCCCGCAGGAAGCACCTGGACAGTCACTGGTGTGGGGCGAAATGCCTTCCCGATGGCAGCCGCAGCCATTGCAATGGGTGGGAATGTCCGCGTTGGCTTCGAAGATAATCTCTATCTTGAAAAAGGTGTCCTTGCAAAATCAAACGGCGAGCTTGTGGCAAAGGTCGTCCGTCTGGCAAAGGAGCTTGGTCGTCCGATTGCCACCAGCGCAGAGGCCCGCGAGATTCTCGGTCTCGCACCAAAGAAATAAATAATTGAAAATAAATAACTTAAAATAAACTACTATGATGAAAAAAGGAAACAAATATGGTGTTCACCGTGTAATTGAGCCCAAGGGTGTTCTTCCCCAGCCGGCAAACAAGATTGACAACAATATGGACGAAATCTACGACAATGAGATTCTGATTGACGTCCAGACACTCAATATCGATTCAGCATCTTTCACTGACATACACAATTATGCCAAACAGCAGGCCGGCGAAGGTGCTTCCGAAGAGAAGATAATCGAAGAAATCAAGAAGGAGATGTTCCTCAACGTCGAGCTCCAGGGCAAGCACCGCAACCGCCGTACAGGGTCTGGTGGAATGCTCCTTGGAAAGGTCGAGAAGATTGGCGAGACCCTCGAAGGCAAAATCGACCTCAAAGTGGGAGACCGTATCGCAACTCTCGTTTCATTGTCCCTCACTCCTTTAAGGATTGACGAAATCATCGCCATCCGTGCCGATGTTGATCAGGTGGATATCAAAGGGAAGGCAATTCTCTTCGAAAGCGGCATATATGCAAAGATTCCCGACGATATGCCCGAAAAGCTCGCACTCTCTGCCCTTGACGTTGCCGGTGCTCCCGCCCAGACGGCAAAACTCTGCCAGTATGGACAGAATGTAGTTATTCTCGGAGCCGGAGGAAAGAGCGGAATGCTCTGCTGCTATGAGGCTAAAAAACGCGTAGGCGTAACAGGTAAAGTTATCGGTCTTGCAAACAGCCCCAAATCGACAAACCGTATCAAGAATCTCGGTTTCTGTGATGTTGTTGAGAGCGTTGCCGGCAAGACTCCCGTAGAAGTTGCAGAGTTGGTAAGCTCACTCACAGGTGGAAAGATGGCAGATGTCACAATCAATTGCGTGAATGTTCCCGACCAGGAGATGACAGCTGTCCTCTGCACAAAGGATGACGGTGTAGTATATTTCTTCTCTATGGCCACCAGCTTCACAAAAGCCGCTCTCGGTGCTGAAGGTATTGGTGCAGACGTGAATATGATTATCGGAAACGGCTACACCAAAGGACATGCCGAATTCACTCTTCAGGAGCTTCGCGAAAGTCCTGAGCTCCGCAAGATTTTTGAAGAACTTTACGCATAGCTGATTATGAACGTTTCAAGAAGGAAAGAGCTGTTTCCGGAAGTTTCCGATGCACAATGGAACGACTGGAAATGGCAGGTAAAGAACAGGATAGAGACTCTCGATGAGCTAAAAAAATATGTGAAGCTCACCGAAGAGGAGGAAGAGGG
>JABUTQ010000391.1 GCA_021443605.1 Bacteroidales bacterium
AGCATCGGATAGCTCTTGCCGGTCTGGCTGAGTTTGTCGGCTGCAATGCCCCAACGGTTGAGATCCTGCCAGCGACACCCCTCGTAGCACAGCTCAAGACGCTTTTCCGTCTGAATCATAGGGAGATTTACCGAAGCTACCGTGGAAGCTCCGGCACGTTCACGAATCATATTGAAATAAGATGTCGCCTTTGTCGGATTTTCCGTAAGATTTGCTTCAGCTGCAAGAAGTAGCACTTCGCCATATCTCATCAAAATCTTGTTGCGTGTTGTAACCCAAACAGCACCTATAATCTGATTTGCTTTCAGACGGCTCTTCCACATAAAGTAACCTTCGTTTGCATAGTGCGGCTCTTTGAGGGTGATGCCAAACTGGGAATTGAGCTGGGCGTAAGTCCGCAGGGTTTCGTTAAGGCGGTATCCGTCAGGTGACTCAACGGTAAGGAACTCGTTGTACAAATCTTTAGACGGAGTGTAGAATCCAAAACCATCGGGAGCCAAATCTGAAGGGACTCCGGACATTTTGCTCAAACGCCACATTGCCATACCATTGAGGAAGTTGAACGTGATATTGTTGAAGTCGATGGGATGATCGAACTCTATGATTGACTCGCAATTGTGCTTGTTGGCAATATCGAGCATTTCACCGTACTCGTTGAAAAGACTGTACTTTCCACTGTTGATTACCTGATCGAGGACCTCAGCGGCCTCTTTATTCTTTCCCTGCCACAGGTAAGCCTTGCCGAGGAGAGCCTGTGCAGCCTCTTTTGTGATTCTCCAAGTCTTTTTGTCATCAACGGATGTCTTCGAAGAGAGCTTTCCGGATGAAATGGCAGACTTCAGATCCCTCTCTACAAGAGCCCAAAGCTGATCGGCGCTTCCGTTTGGAATCTGGTACTCCTCAGGAGAAAGGACATGATCCACATAAGGAACATTACCCCAAAGAGTTATGAGTTCGAAGTAAGAATATGCCCTGAACACCTTGGCCTCATTGTAAACCATAGCGGCTGTCTCTGAAAGGGTTGAATCGACTTTCTCAAGGATAATGTTTGCGTCAAATATAATCGTATAGAGCCCCTTGAAATATCCGGATATGGTGCCGTGCTCGGCATCGTAGGTAAATTCGTCAAGATATTCGACCTGCGAATTGTCTCCGCGCCCACCGCCGCCGGCATAGAAATCGTCATCTATGGCACACTTTATCATAATGCCATTCGGATACTGGTCCCGGAGGTCATAATACATTGCAGCACCGGCAGAGAGAATATCTTCATCGGTTTTGTAGAAACGTTCCACACTTGTGACACCGTGTTGGTCTATGTTGAGCAGGTCACCGCAAGAAGCAACTGTAAACAGTGCCATACCTGCAAGAAATGCAATACTTATCTTTTTCATTTCAATACTATTTTCGGGATTAGAATGTGATGTTAAGGCCAAACAAGACCTTCTTTGAGTTGGGATATGAACTCATATCCACGCCGAGAGCGTTTCCTGTTCCTGCAACTTCAGGATCAAATCCGGGATATTTGGTAAAAGTGAGGAAGTCCTCAAGAGAAACATAAACTCTGAAATTGCTCATTGCAATCTTTTTAGAGATATTTACAGGAAGTTTGTATCCGAGCTGTATCTGCTTGATTTTAAAGTAATCACCGGAAAATACGGAAGCGCTCGACTGCATCCAGTCTGTCTGGGAAGCGGCACCTGCACGGGGATTCTTTCCACTTGTGTTGGTAGGTGTCCAACGGTCGTCTGTGAAAACCTTGAGTTTGTTGACTGCATAATCCACACGGTTTAATGCACAGAACAACTGATGTCCTGCCGCTCCGGAACCGAATATGATTAGGTCAAAACTCTTGTAAGCAGCTGTGAACGTGAGGCCGTAGGTCACCCTTGGAATACCAGAGCCGATATCCGTCTTGTCTGCAGCAGAGATGATTCCGTCTTTGTTCACGTCTTCAAAAGTGGCTTCTCCCGTTTTAGGATCGACTCCGGCAAACTTGTAACCGTAATAGTGCCAGGCAGGATATCCCTTCTCAAACTTGGTGATAGGAGAAAAACGATACGTAACACCCGAAATACCATTCTTGAGCGCCTCATAGAGGTATGTAACCTCGTTTCTGAGAGTTGCCACGTTTCCACGGATACCATACGAGAAATCGCCAACCTGATCTTGCCAGCCGGCCTCAAATTCAAAACCGGTGTTTGTAACGTCACCCGCATTGATTGGAGACGCATCAACACCAACCACCGTTGAAGGGACAAACCCCGTAACAATCAGGTCTTTAGTCTTTTTGAGGAACCAGTCTGCCGTAAAGGTGAGGCGGTTGCTGAGGAAACGGGTATCAATACCTACATTGAACTGCTCCGAAGTCTCCCATTTGAGATTATAGTTGCCGGATGAAGTAGGCTTGTTGACAGGGGTGTACTCTGTAGCGTTTCCTACAGGGTACATATTTGTTCCACCGATAACTGAAGCATAGCCGTAATTGCTGAGGTTTGACGTAGAACCATTCTGGCCCCACGAAGCACGAATCTTGACATAAGGGATAGCGTGCTTGATTCCCTCCATAAACGGCTCCTCAGTGAGTGTCCATCCGAGGGATACAGACGGGAAGAATCCCCACCTTTTCGGCTCCGGAAGCACTGATGAGTCAGCCGCATCTGCGCGGAGGGAAGCTTGAACCATATAGCGGTTGTTGTAGTTCCAACCGATACGGCCATAGTAAGAGTTGTTTCTCGTATAGATTTTCTCTCCACCGGTTATTGTCCTGCCAGCAGTAGGGGTAGTATATTTGAAGAAATAGTAAAGAGGATCGTCTTTTATCACTCCGAAATCGACTATGCCATCAGAGCTGCTGCCTGATATATTGCCGGCAACATTGTAATATTTATTCTGGCTGTACGACATACCAACCATTGCCGTAACATTGTGATTCCCAAACGAATGATTCCAGTTAATGAAGTTCTCGAACTGAAAATATGAAGGGACGCTCACCGAAGCGGAGAGTGTCATATAATCCTGGTGCTTGTAAGAGTTGGCATAGTAATCGTTCGTGTAGCCGTATGTAGAGTTTTGGCTGAAACGATAGCTCAAACGAGAAGTGAATGTAAGTTCGCTGATAGGTCTTATGTTCACGGCCGTTGTTCCATTAAGGGTCACTCCGGAAGCTTCTGTGTGGCGGGAATCCCTGAGAATCAGAGGATTGATATTTTCACAATCGTTTATCTGGCTGATAGCATAGTAGTTGCCATCTTTATCGGAAAGGAGGTTCTTCCCTTCTGCCAGGTATCCCTTCATAAATGCGGGAAGCTCTGAAGGGGCATATTTCACGGGAGTGAGCGGATCGAGCTGGATTGCAGAAAGAAATGCATTTTCAGATTCGGCATTAGACTCGGAAGCACGCTCTGAGACCTCTCTTACGTTAAATACGTTGACCTGATTGTTAGATGAGATATCCAACCAAGGTTTGATTTTCCAAGTGGCGTTGAGCATACCGGTAAAACGCTCGAAAGTATCCTCATTGCCGACAAACATTCCATCATTATTCAAGTAAGAGATGGACGCATATACTGAACCGTGACTGTTTCCCCCTTCGAATTTGAGGCTGTGACGATGGGCGAATGAGTTTTCAAAGAGAGCGGGAACCCATTTTGTATTGGTCTTTCCGTCATATTTTTGGTTAATGAATTCCTGGGTGAAACGGCCGTCTTCAATATAGTAATTGATGTAATCCTGTGCCTCCATCACCTCGGGAATCTTTCCAAGCATCTGTATCGTGAACTGAGCCTCGTAAGAGACGTGTCCCTCTCCCGACCCTTTCTTTGTTGTTATGAGAATAACACCATTTCCGGCTCTTGCGCCATAGATAGCAGCAGAAGCGCCGTCCTTGAGGACTTCCATAGATTGAATGTCCGATGGATCTATATTGCTGATACTGTTGGTGATAAGACCATCCACAACATAAAGAGGATCTGAAGAACCATTGGAAGATATACCTCTGATTCTCACTGTGGGAGAAGCACCCGGACGAGCTGATGAAGTGAAGAGCTGCACGCCGGCAGTCTTTCCCTGAAGCGCCTGCTCAGGGGACGTTATGGCTCTCGACTGGATATCCTGCTCCTTTACAGTGGATATGGCACCCGTTATGTCGCTTTTTCTCTGTACACCGTATCCGATGACTACGGTTTCATCAAGCATTTGACGGTCTTCCGAGAGGACGACCTTCATACCATCGGAGGCGAGCGCCTCTATGGTTGAATAACCCATAGATGAAATCTGGAGATAGACTTCACCCTGGGGAACGGAGATGGTAAACTTGCCGTCAAGATCGGTAACGGTGCCGTTGGTTGTCCCCTTCTGGACAACGCCCGCGCCTATGACAGGTGCTCCGGTCTGATCAACAACGGTACCATTCACACCGCGGTTTTGGGCAAAACTCGCAAATGAGATACCCAAAACCAATGCGAAGGAAAGCATTGCCTTCAAGAAATTTTGTGATACTTTCATAGATTTTGAAGATTAGTTAATGATTAGGTGAAACAAAGTTACATAAAGAATATCGACTGTATAGCGTTTTAAAGCACTTTTTTTTAAAAAAAATTAAAATCTTACCAAATAACTTGGTAATTTTGCAAAACCACTCCAATATTATATCAACTATGAAAAAATCTATTATTATCGCAGCTTGTGCAATGGTTCTTGCATCTTGCTGCAACCAGTATCCCTACAGCCACGAGCTGACAGTCAACGCTAAGGATGCTCTTGTAAAAACACAGCAAGGCACCTTGTGCGGCTACATTGAAGACGGAATCTACACTTTCAAGGGTATCAAGTACGCAAAGGCAGAGCGTTTTATGGCACCTGAAGATCCGGACAGCTGGGAAGGCGTACAGACGGCGCTCTACTATGGAAATCAGTGCTGCCAGGCACCGCGTTTCACTTGGAAAGATGATGCCGAAGCATTCCTCTATCAATGGGACGATGGCGTGCAATCTGATGATTGCCAATATCTTAATGTATGGACAAAAGGCATAAACGACAATAAGAAGCGTCCTGTGATGGTATGGCTTCACGGTGGCGGATATGCTATGGGTGCAAGCAGCGAGCTTCCATTCTATGATGGAGCCAACCTCGCAAAGAAAGATGTAGTGCTTGTAAGCATCAACCACCGTCTCAACGTGTTGGGCTTCATGGACATATCAGACTACGGCGAAAAATACAAATATTCGGGCTCTTGCGGTGTTCTTGATATGATCAAGGCTCTTGAATGGGTGAACAAGAACATTGCAGGGTTTGGTGGAGATCCCAACAACGTGACAATATTCGGACAGAGCGGTGGCGGCGGCAAGGTCAACATCCTGCTTGACGCCCCCAAGGCAAAAGGGCTTTTCAACAAAGGAATCATTGAAAGCGGCTCTATGATCAACTTCCAGGACAAGAACGTGGCTCGGGAGATGGGCAACGCAGTTGTCAAGAAGCTGGGGCTCACAGCTGAGACTATAGACCAGATTCAGACCATTCCATACGAACAGCTCCTTGCAGCAGCGACAGATGCAATTGTAGAGGCTAATCCCACCAACATCTTCTATCGCCTTTATGGTGCCGGAATGTGGTTCGGCCCGCAGGTTGATGGCGAGGTTATCCCCTTCCAGCCTACAGACCCGCGCGTTGCGGAGATTTCAAAGGGAATCCCCACAATCATCGGCTGCAACCACTCGGAGGGAAGTATGCTTGAAAGCGTTTACAAGAATGCCGACATACGTCTCGCTCTCGGGGACACGAAAGCATACCTCTATGTTTTTGCGAAACCTTCTCCCCATATGGACGGCACGTTTGGCACAAACCACTGCACAGAAATGCCTTATGTGTTCAACAATATCTACCTCGGACGTTTTATGGTAGGCAACGACAAGTCTTGCTACAAGCTTGCAGACTTTATGTCAGACGTTTGGGTCTCTTTTGCAAAGGACGGCAATCCGAACGTGAAAGGGTTCAAATGGGAGGAATACAATCCCGAAACCAAGCCTATGGTGATTTTCAACGACAAGACTACGACGGCACACAAGGGCGACCAAGTCTTTGAGGATATGAAAAACCTCAAGCGCGAGCAGTGGGTTTACCGCCAGCCGATGTACTAAGAAGCTGTTTTCCGGCTTATGAAAAGAAGATCATTTTTGAATAATCTTGCTATTGTCGGCGCCACTGGATTGGTGGCGCCCGGCACTTTGCTCAACCTCACAGGCTGCAAGGAGGCTGCCGACTATACAAAGAAATCACTTGGAAAATGGGACTTTGACGAGATTATAGACCGCAGCGGAACATATAGCATCAAACTCCGGAGAGCGGAAGAGATGGGGGGCA
This sequence comes from Bacteroidales bacterium, assembly GCA_021443605.1. GTDB lineage: Bacteria > Bacteroidota > Bacteroidia > Bacteroidales > UBA932 > Equibacterium. Next base: position 6,361 of record JABUTQ010000391.1, read on the forward strand.
AAATCCCTATGTGGATTGCCGACATGGATTTCCGTACAGCTCCGTATGTACGTGAGGCTCTGATAAATAGAGTTAATCGTGACGTTATGGGCTACACCCATATTCCGGATGAATACTATGAATCCATAATCTCTTGGGTGGCGAATCAGCAGGGATGGAAAATGGAGAGAGATTGGGTCAACTACTGCCCGGGAGTAATAACCGGTATTGCTTCCGCCATTGATTGCTTTTCTGAACCGGGCGACAAAGTAATCGTACAACCGCCTGTATATAACCCATTTATGCAATTTGCAGAAGGCTTGGGACGAGTTGTGGTCAATAATCCCTTGATTCTGGAAGA
>JABUTQ010000094.1 GCA_021443605.1 Bacteroidales bacterium
GAATCTCCGAGGACGCGGATGAGATAGGAGGAATCGGGGTGGGGGCAGAGCATCTGCAGCAGCTCGATGTCCTGTGCCAGCTCGTCCGTATTCATCGGGATGGGGAAGCCGGCCACTATCTTTACATCGAAGAAGGGGAGGGGCATCGGCTTTACCTTGCCTGCGGGGATGACCTCGCCAAATTTTGACAGCCGATTTTCATCGGTCGCGCCATCGCGGTGTCGTATCGTGAACGCGATGCAGTTTTTGATGAAGTCGGTCTTATTCTCCTGCATGTCTATATAGTCGGCCAATTCGTTGTCTGCGCGGAAGTTATATGCTCTGGAAGTCCCCTTGGGCCTTCCTGCGCCTTCCCGCCGCCCGCCTCTCTTGCCTTTGGTGCTTTTGACGTTTTTGGCAATCTCGTTGTTTTTGGTACTTTCGATATTTTTGATGCCTATCTCTGCCATATTGTAATTAATTTTAAATAGCTTCTCAGTACAAAGGTAGATATTTTATTTGAATATTGTAATACGAATTTCAAAATTTACGCACTTTATGGAAAAAGCGGACAAAATATCCCAAAATCATATGGAAAAAGCGGACAAAAGTTGTAGGCAACGTAAGCGTCTCCGCGATGATGTTACGATGCATAAAAGAAGCAAGGTGCTGTCCCTGCTATTCTTTTGTCCACTGATTCGTCATTCTGAGCCTAAGGCGAAGAATCTCCACGAATTCGATGGGATTCTCTCCTGCGTTCAATCTGTCACATCATTGTCGTACAAGCGTGACAGTTGGATTAGATTTTCGTTGTATGTGTCACAGATACCATGGATATGCGTGACAGTTTTATCCAGAATCATATCTACAAGGACATTTGGTGAAATATCTGACACGTTAATATCGTGTAAGCGTGACAGATATATGTGATTTCCTATATATCTGTCACACTTTAAACAGATTTTGTGACAGATGTGAATCCGAGGCAAAGGCAGCTGACTCCACACTGAATTTAAAACCGGTTTTCGGGTGATGCAGTTCTTCTATGTCTCGCACTTCAGAGGGCCCATCTGCACAAAACAGGCTGAATTCTTCTTTGGTCATCAAATTCCGCAGGTTGAGTCTTCTGCCTTCCATTTCAAGCCAATTCAGTTGGTCGAACAGCTCATCAAGGTCATTTTTACATTCCTGACAAGTGCCGGAGCAAGGCCCATTGTAAGGGCATTCCTTTATCTCGTATGAGATGTCGTACGCATCAGCGATGCGCTTGCGTAACTCCTTCAGTGTCTTGCATATTCTTTTTCCGTTGTCCATGTTATAGTGTTATCATCGGTTGATGTTTATGGCATTCATATTGATGCCATCAATTCGCTCTGCATTTGCCTTTAGGAATTTCTGCCACATCTTTTCGAGCAATCGTGAATCTTCCTTCATCAACAACCTGCCGGAGTGTCCGCCCGACCAGTCAAAGGAAGGTATGGCCATTTGTATTAGACAAGGCCATTCTTGTGCTTATTTTTACATCAACAACAAAATTAATCATTATTCGTCAACATACAATCTTTCGGCTTTATGATTAATTTTGCATAACTTTGATAAATCAGAATATTGACAACTAAAACACAGATAACCTTATGGCTAATACGTTAGACGAGATGACAGGGCCGGTGAATGGTGCGGGTCGTGACATCAATGTAATTGAAAAACAGATTCCTGCAACGACGGGGGCGGGGTCGGTGATTTTTGAAATCGCCTTGTGGGTTCTCGGTATCTTGCCGGGGCTCATATTCCTCTTTATGAAGATCTCTGCAAGGAATTATTTCCAACAGCTGGAACAGAAGATTCAGGCGGATGCGTCGGAAATAGACAACTATCTGGAGCAGCGCTATCAGATTCTTCAGAATGTGGTAGGACTGGTGGAGCGTTCTATCGAATTGGACAAGGACGTGATGAAGACAGTGGCTGCATATCGCGGAGGAGTGAAGGGCGACATCGACAGAAATGCAATGGCATCGGAGCTCAATGGCGCAATCGGCAGGCTTTTTCCTCAGGTTGAGGCATATCCGGAACTGAAGGCACATCAGGCAATTGCAGACGCAATGCAGCAGAACAGTTATCTCCAGCGTGAGATTACCGCGGCAAGAACTGTCTATAACGACCGTGTTGCACAATGGAACCGAGACATATTTGCCTGGCCCACAAAGAATATCGTTGCGGCAAAGGAGGGATACACCACCCGAATCCCGTTCACGGCATCTGCTGAAGTGAAAGAGAAGGCAAGGCAGAAATTTTTCTAACCTGTGGTCAAGGAAGAGATATATAATCCTCTAAACAAGTATCGCGAACTCTATAAAGCGAAATTTCTCGAGGTGGCTGCCCGTACTTTTGAAGAACTGGCCGCCGCTTCGGGGGTTGACTTGTCTGAAAACAAAGCCACCTGTGACGAAATCCGCAACCAAAACACTGCACTTGAACAAATAGTGTCAAATCAATCTTCCTGGAGATTTTTTTGCGGATATTCGTATTTCCTTTTTGTCGCCGGGGTGATAGTGTGCTGGATTATTATCAGCAAAGATTTTCAGAGCTTAGGCCTCGGTTACGATGCAAACGTCAAGTTGCTCATTTCCGTCATAGCCGTTTGTATTGGATTGTTGTGCCTGCTTTTTTTGAAGATTCATCCCAAGCTGAAGTCAATTAGCAAAGAACGAGAGTCGCTTGATGCTAAGATACAGGAACTTACGAATTTGGCCTGGCAACAGATGGAGCCTTTGAACCGGTTGTATGACTGGGATGTCTTTGCAAGGATGATGAGTGAAACAGTTCCCAAGTTGGAGTTTGATCCATTTTTTACGACACAACGCCTTGCCGATTTGAAAAGGATATATGGCTGGGATGACAGCTTCAACGATAATCGTTCCGTGCTCTATTCTCACAGCGGATTGATAAACGGCAATCCTTTTGTCTTGTGCCGGACAAAAAAGATGGAGATGGGGGCCAAAACTTATTATGGCCACAAAACAATACATTGGACGGAACGTCGGAGAAATGCACAGGGACAAATGGAGACCATTCAACGCTCGGAAACGCTTACTGCTTCATATACTGCACCTTATCCGGAATATTTTGAGAAAACCCGTCTCATCTACGGCAATACAGCTGCCCCTGATTTGTGTTTTGACAGAACAAAAAATACGTTTGGCGGAGCGCCGGGATCGCTTTCTTACAAGCTGAGGTTGAAACGGCTCAAGCGCAAGGCAGAGAAAGAAAATACCAACTTTGTGCTGATGCAGAACGAAGACTTTGAGGTGCTGTTCAATACGGCCAATCGAAACGATGAGCAACAGTATCGCCTTTTGTTCACCCCTCTGGCCCAGGAAAGTATGCTCGATTTGCTCAATGACGAAGAGGAAGGATACGGCGATGATTTCGATTTCTCCAAACAGAAGATGATAAACTTTATCGTTGCAGACCATATCCAAAGCATCGAGTTTGATATGAATCCCGAAAAATATCGTCATTGGGATTTTGAGTATGCGAAGAGTAATTTCTCGCAATTGAATGCGGAATATTTCCGCGCATTGTATTTTTGTCTGGCTCCGCTGTTGTGTGTGCCTATGTATCAGCAAATCAGGCCTAAAGAAGATATTTATGGATATGATGATAAGCCTAAAAGCGCATTTTGGGAGCACGAAGCCTTGGCCAACTTTTGGGGCGAAACCAATTTCCGACATCCGCAATGTGTCACGGAAAATATCCTCAAGACAAGTCAGGAGGATTTTGGTGATGGGAGCGGCGTGATTACAGTATCTGCCTATGGATACCGGGCTGTTCCACGGATTTATTACGAAAGGAAGTGGGGTGGAGATGGCAAGATGCATACCGTTCCGGTGGAATGGTACGAGTATTTGTCTGTTGTCGGCTCCGGTACAATTCAGATTAACGAAGATTCAAAAGACGACAGTGCCCTTTCGCCCGCCGAAAGACAAACTCATATCGCCAATCGTCTTTGTTCCGTTGGGGGCAGTGGCGTATATCGCCGACACATAGCTTCTCGATTGTGATTTTTTTAGAAGCTGCTTAAATTAGATTCAAAATTTAAACAGCTTCTTAGTATATTTACATCTCGTTAGATTTCTCCATTTATGAAAAAGATTCTGATTTTTGCAGCATTTGTTCTGGCAGCTATCGGCGCGAATGCTTTCGAAGGTTCTGTTTTTATCCAAAAACCTGCAGATGAGACTGCCATCACTTTTGACGTGGCAGCTTTGGGGCTTAAAGCTGACGGCAAGTGCGACGTGACTGAAGCGCTGCAGGCGGCAATCAACAAAGTCAAGATAGAGCAAGGCTTCGGTGTTGTGTATCTTCCTGAAGGAAAGTACCTTATCAGCAAGACAATATATATTCCGGCGGCTGTTCGTCTTATAGGATATGGTAAAAATCGGCCTGAAATCATCCTTGCCAAGAACACTCCCGGCTATCAGACCGAAGAGAATTATATGATATGGTTTACGGGCGATATTGTAACCGATGGGAGAGCCCCTTCCGATGCCAATGCCGGCACTTTTTACAGCGGCTTGAGCAATATCAACTTTCGTATAGAGAAAGGCAACCCGAGCGCCATTGCTCTTCGCACTCACCTCGCGCAGCACGGTATTCTGAATCACTGTAACATCTATGCCGGTGATGCATACGCCTGCCTCCTCGATATCGGCAACGAGATGGAAAACGTCTATTTCTATGGAGGACGATATGGCATTACCTCGGGCCCTTCTTCTCCAAGCTGGCCTATGGCTATGGTTGATGTCCATTTTGAAGGCCAGAAAGAGGCAGCAATCTTGACTCGTAATGCAGGAATGGCCATTGTGAATATGGAGATTAAGAACACTCCCGTGGGGATAGAGCTGCAGGATGGCCATTGCGACAGATTTTATATGGAGCGCGCATATTTCAAGAATGTAGGCACGGCAGTAAAGGTCGCTGTTGAGAACAATGCTCACAATCAGTTGAATATCATAGACTCATATTGCGAAAAAGTCCCCACTCTCGTCCATTTCAAGCCAAGCGGCCGCAAAATCGAGCGCACAGACAAGGTCTATTATGTGAAGAATTTTGCCGACGGCCTTATCGTTGACAATATGAATGCTGATTCGCAGTACAAGACCATTTGTGATATAGAGGCTATTGCACAGATGCCTCCATTTGTAAAGGAGATTCCAATGCTTCCGGGGATGGAGACTTGGGCGAACGTCAAGGATTTTGGGGCAGTAGGTGATGGGGAAACAGATGATACAGAGGCTATTAAAAAGGCCATAGCTTCTTCTGGTGCAATCTTCTTCCCCACCGGATGGTATGTTATTTCTGAAACAATCAAGTTAAATGAAGGTACTGCCCTTATCGGTATGCATCCGTTTGCAACACAGATTATGCTGGCCGAGAATTCTCCCAAATTCGGCGGTTTCGGAGCCCCTGTCCCGATGATAGAGTCTTCAAAGGGGGGAGACGATATTTTGACCGGTATTGGTATAAATGCAGTTGCAAATAACAATCGTGCCGTAGGGGTTAAATGGATGGCCGGAGAGAAATCATATATGGACGACGTAAAATATGTTGGCGGTCACGGCACTATGATTAAGCCTGTGCCTCGTGATCCAAATGCTCCACCAGTCTCTTTTAATTTTGCGTTCTGGATGCAGCCTCGCGTGAGTACTCCTTCAAATCCCATTGCGGAGCAGGGCAAAGACCTCGCCTGGGACACCCAACACTGGAGTCTTTGGGTAACAAATGGAGGGGGAGGCACTTTTAAAAATATCTGGACGGCAGATACTTATGCTTCTACAGGTTTCTATGCAAGCCATACTTCCACCCCTTCAAAAGTTTATGCGATGTCTCTTGAGCACCACGTGAGATTCGAGTGCCGTCTGAATGATGTCCACAACTGGAAGTTCTATGCGATGCAGTTTGAGGAAGAGAGTAGGGAAGGGCGTGACTGCCAGGCTCTTACTGTAGATGACTGCAGCAATCTCCGTTTTGCCAACCTCTGGTTTTACCGTGTTATCCGTGTGGCAACCCCACGCCCATACGCAATGCTGGTTTCCAACAGCAGCAATATCGAAATCCGCGGTATTCGCAATTGGACTCAGATTATAACTCCTTCTGAACTTACGGTTTACGATATGAATAAGAATATTGCCATCTATCCTTGGGAATTTGCATCTGCAACAATAGTCGGCAATGAGAAACCCGATAAGGCTCCGGTTGCTCCCGGCAAGGCTGAAAGGCTTGGTAAGGGGTATGAATTTGCCGTAGGTGCCGTTGCAGATTCAAAGGGCAATATATATTTCTGCGAAACCCGTATGCGCAAGATTTATAAATATAATCCTGTTACTGAGGCTATTACACTTTTTGCTGATTTCCCTTGGAAGCCTATGGCGCTCTCGGTTGACACCAAGGATAATCTTCTTGTGGTATGCCGCTATCAGCCGCAGCCGGGCTTCCTTGTCGATGGAAAACCGCAGACCTTCTATGAGAAATATGAGGATGATTATTCTGATTACAGCGGCTGGGGCAATAGCGGCTGGGGAACTTTTGTCTATGCAATCTTGAATGACGGCACAGATAACTTTGTG
>JABUTQ010000270.1 GCA_021443605.1 Bacteroidales bacterium
ATGGAGATGAATTTCGGTGCGTGGGAGATGTGCCGTTTTGATGAGATTACCGACCCACGGCTGCAATTGTGGTATGAAGATTATCTCAATGTTGCCCCAACCGAAGGTGAATCTTTTATTCAGATGCAGCAACGGGTTTTATCTTTTGTGGAAGAACTCAAAAAAGAGAATTATACAGATGTGGCCATCTTCACCCACGGAGGAGTTATCCTGCAATTCCAACTTCTTCTTGGGATTATCTCCACGGAGAATATGTTTGACTATCAGACTCCATACGGAGGAATTGTCAGGCTAACAATCTGAAAACCAGCACTATCAAAACCATCGCCACTTCGCTGAGACGGTTTATTTTCACGGCAGTCTTTACATCTTGATAATCAAAGTCGCGCTCGTTCGTGCCGATATATGGCTTGACCACAAGCTCGCCGAAATAGTCGTGCGGACCACCGAAACGGCAGTTGAGAATACCGGCCAAAGCCGCCTCCGGGTAGCCCGAATTGGGGCTGAGATGCATCTTGCCGTATTTTGCGACAAAGCCCCACAAATCCCATTTGCCCGAAACGACAATCATCAAGGCTGCGGTGAGCCTTGCAGGAATAAAGTTTACGATATCATCGAGACGGGCTGCCCATCTGCCAAATTCGAGATAGCGCTCATTCCGATAACCTATCATTGAATCCATCGTGTTTATTATCTTGTAGGTCATCATTCCGGGGATTCCGGCAATCATAAGCCAGAAGAGGGGAGCAATCACCCCGTCGCTGAGATTTTCAGCCAATGTTTCAAGGGCTGCGGCTCGCACTTCTTTATCGGAAAGTGCCGCTGTGTCACGCCCAACAATCCGAGATACTTGCTTTCTTCCTTCATCCAAAGACCTGTCGGCAGCCTTGAACACCTCAACTACTTCGCGTATCAAGGTGGTGCCCGCAAGGCAGAAGAATATCAGAATAGTTTTCACCAATATATCAGCCCATATCCATTGAGATGTAAATCGCAGTAACAGCCACATAATCAAGGCAGTGGCACTCGCAAGGGCCACCGCACACACCGCTCCTTTCGCCACGCGGTGTTTTCCTTTGTTGAAATGTCGTTCACAGAAGGATATGCACTTACCCATCCCCTCTACGGGATGTGGCAGCCAAGACGGATCCCCGATTGCCAAATCAAGGAGCCACGCCAGAACAATCGGTATTATCGGCAGAACGAACTCCATTTTGTAATGTTTTGTATCAATATGTCATTCATCTCTCGGCTCTGTACGGCTATTCTGAAATGCGATGGAGTGAGTCCTGCAAAGTTTGAGGCATCCCGTATCAATATCCCGTCCGATTCAATTAGGAAAGACTTCAAGTCTGCTGCGCTCCCATTCGGCAACCGGCAAAGCATAAAATTGGCATCACTGTCCGAAACCTCTATGCCAAGACTCTTCAACGCCTCTTTTACCCGAGCAGCCTCACTGAGCAGCTCTTGTAGTGGAATCTTATATAAATCCTTGTTTTTCAGCAGATAAGCGGCCGCCTTCAGCGCTACCGAATTGACAGACCAGGGCATCTTCAACCCTCTTAGCCTCGTAGCAATCTGTTCAGAAGAGACGGCATAACCTATCCTTAGCCCCGGCACGGAGAAATCTTTGGTCATAGAGTAGAGCACTATGAGATTTTTCCTGACCACCGCATCGGCAGCCAAGAGAGGCTTGGTTGCGGAATAGTTGTGATATGCCAAATCCACCACAAAGAGTGTTGCGGGATGCCTATCGACGACCTCCAACAGAGTATCACGGCTATGTGCCTTTCCATCAGGATTATTTGGATTGCAAATCCATACTGCATCTGCCTCGGGAATGTCGTTGATGCACGAAAATCGGGCTATCGTATGGCCGTATATCTTGCAAGCATCTTCATACTCGCTGAAAGTGGGGAAAAAAATTGCACTTCTCTTCCCACTCAGCATAAATGCCGCAAGATAAATCGCCTCAGTTGCGCCATTTGTGGCTACGACACAATTGGACGGCACGCTATGTTCCTCAGAAATAGCTGCTTCCAAGCTGAACGGTGCCGGCTCGGGATATGTCGAGAAAATATCTCCCCCACCATAAAGAGCTTTCATCAGCCCCGAATGGTCTGCCATCTGATAAATGTTCGAACTGAAATTATACCGAATCTTATCTCCGTAGCGATATATGTCGTCTCCGTGTCCCTCAATCATCGCGTCCCATTATTTTATAGATTGCATCAATATCGATATAGCGTCTCAACTCATCGGCAAGCAGGTTGTATTGGCGCTCTCTGAAAGAGGTGTAGTCAAAGTCGATGCCTGCGTTCTCTCCTTTTATGAATGGCTTCAAGATGTGCTCTATCACAGCAGGATTGTCGAGGAAACCGTGGATATAAGTCCCAATGCATCCATTATCGGTCATCACTCCGTCGCAACTTCCTGAAATTGTTTTATTTGGATGCACAACTTCACATACGGACTCCGTTATTCCCTGGTGAATCTCGTAGCCTTTGCAAAGACGCTCATTCTCCAAAAAGTAAAACTCGACCTGCCTTGTAGCCTTCTCTTTTGCCAAAATGGTTTTCACGGGGAGAAGCCCCAGACCTTCAACCGCACCGGCGACCCCCTCAATCCCTTCCGGATCTGCAACTTCCTCTCCCAGAATCTGATAACCTCCACAAATCCCTATTATCTGTTTACCTTTTTTGTGGGCGGACAGAATCGCATCAGCAATCCCGCTCTCCTTTATGAAGCGTAAATCGTCTATGGTGGCCTTCGTCCCGGGGACTACTATGACATCCCCTTTTTCAATCTCCTCTAAAGACGACGTATAATACAGATTTACAAGAGGATGGCTTTCCAATACATTGAAATCGGTATAGTTGGAGATATGTTTGAGTTTTATAACCGCTATATTGATTTTACCCTCCTCGCTTTTATGCTTCTTCCCTTGCAAGGCAACGGAATCTTCCTCATCTATATGGATTCCGGACAGATATGGTACAACACCGAGAACCGGCACCCCGCAAATCTCCTCCATCATCCTCCTCCCTTGTTCAAAAAGGCGCATATCTCCACGGAATTTATTGATTATCACCCCTTTAATCCTACTCCTATCTTCGGGATATTGTAACATTATCGACCCATATACACTGGCAAAAACTCCGCCTCTGTCGATATCGGCAACTAAGAGTACAGACGCGTCCGCAGCCTTGGCCATAGGCATATTCACGATGTCCGTCTCTCGCAGGTTTATCTCTGAAATGCTGCCCGCCCCCTCCATCACAATGGGATTATATTTTTGGGAAAGTCTTTTGAATGAGTCTGTTACGATTTCCCGAAGCTCGTTGTTGCCGTCTCTTCGGAAATAGTCGTAGGCATCCCTGTTCCCCACCGGCTTACCACATAAAACCACTTGCGAAGTATGATTGCCGGAAGGTTTCAGCAAAACGGGATTCATATCGGTGTGACAGGGGATTCCGGCAGCCTCTGCCTGCACCGCCTGAGCCCTCCCGATTTCAAACCCATCCGGTGTTGCATAGGAGTTAAGTGCCATATTCTGAGCCTTAAACGGAGCCGGATTATATCCATCTTGCAAAAATATGCGGCACAGTCCCGTGGCTATTATGCTCTTCCCCACGTCGCTGCCGGTGCCTGCAAGCATTATCGGAGAGAGTTTTTTCATTTTTCGCCCCCTTTCTTCGCCCCTTTCTTGTAGGCAAACATTTTCCACCGCTCTTCATCCATTCCATTTGATTCCATCTCTTTTCTTGCAAGGACAAAAAAGAAATCGGAAAGGCGGTTTATGTATTTCAAAATCTCCTCCGGCACGGAATCTTCTGCATTCAGCCGCCACAATTCCCTCTCGGCCCTACGGGCAACAACCCTTGCCTGATGGAGGAAAGCGCTCGCCACAGTGCCCCCGGGGAGGATGAAATAGTCTGATGGAGAACACTCTGATATGGTTTTATCTATCAGATTTTCAATATTTTCTACGAGATTATCCGGAATAGTGTTCACGTTTTGACATCTTCTCTCATCAGGCGTGGCCACTATGCTCATCAAGGTCATAAGCGTCATCTGAATCTCTCTCAGATCCGGCTGCATCTTGTGGTCAGTGACAAGATGCGCCCTTGCAATCCCTATTGCAGTATTGAGCTCATCCAAGGCACCATTCGCCTCTATCCGCGCACAAGTCTTGGACACCCTTTCTCCCCCATGGATGCCGGTAGTCCCCTTATCTCCCGTCTTAGTATATATCCTGTTCATTATTCCTTCCAAAGCTTAAATAAGTCATTTTCAGCCCAATATATGTGTGTATATCCGGCAATTACGTTTTGTTGGCGATAGAGTCCCACCTTCGCAGTATCCCCCGCTGCGGTCTTGATTTCAGCAATTGACTGCATTTCGTTTCCATCCTTGATTTTTGAATAATGGAATTCGTGCCCCCTGAAATCGTATTTTCCGACTTGCAGCCGACGGTAACCGAGGGTAAGTCGGGCATTTTCCATCGTGCATTCAAATGGAAGCACCCCACACATTTCGGCCCCATCTATCGCTTTGGAGAGATATATCATACCTCCGCACTCGGCAAACACTTTCCCTCCGGAAAGGGCGAAATCCCTGACAGATTGCTTCATAGAGATATTGCCACTCAACTGCTCTGCATAAAGCTCCGGATAGCCGCCAGGTAAATAGAGCAGATCTGCCTGTGGCAGACAATCGTCTGAAATCGGAGAAAAATAATTTATTTCCACCTGATAATGAGGGTGATGCAGCAGTGACTCTATATTGTCGGGATAGATGAATGAAAATGCTTCGTCTTTTGCAATGGCAATCTTGAGCGGTTTGCGTCCTGACTGTAACGGTTTTTCTTCATATTGCTCAATGTCCTTTTGGCACATGGAGAGCAACTTTTCAAGATCCACCCCCTCAATCACAGCGTCAGCCGCCTTGTCGGCAAATTTGTCGATGATATCGTATCCGGACAATGTGAGACCAAGATGTCGTGACGGCACTTCAAGGTCTGCAATCCTCGGCAAGAAGCCGAAACACTCCACCCCTGCATCTACGCAGGCCGTTTTCAACATCTGATAGTGTCTTGCCGAGCCCACCATATTGAAAATCACCCCTTTGAGGTTCAATTTTGGATTGAAGTGCCTGAAGCCATAGATGAGAGGTGCTGCGGAATACGCCATAGAACGGGCATTCACCACCAAAACCACCGGAATATCAAGTAATTGGGCAATCTCGGCACTGCTTCCCCTGCTCCCTTCATATCCGTCAAAAAGTCCCATAACACCTTCCGCAACTATTGCGTCCGCTCCGCTTGAATGACGCAGGAAAGTCTCTTTTACGAAGTTTTCAGAAGCGAGAAAAGTGTCGAGATTGATGGACTGCCGGCCAGATGCCACGCCGTGAAATTGTGTATCAATGTAGTCCGGACCACATTTAAACGGCTGAATATCAAGGCCTTTTCGCTTCAATGCACGCATGAGCCCAATGGCAAGGGTAGTCTTCCCGCTATTGGAATTGGCCGCCCCAATCAGAAAACAGGGCTTGCTTTGCATCAATTTATCCATCACTTCACCTTTTAACTCGCAAATATAGCGATATTACTCCTATCATAATAAGAGGACTATATATAAAACAGAAAGATTTTTTGTTTTCAATTATAAATTAATACCTTTGTATGGAATTAATTATTATTTAATACTTTATGACTATGTGTGTAGAACAAAGGAGTGAGACTGTTGTCATTAAGCATCCGTCCGATAAGTTCGTGACGATTTTCAATCAGCTAAAAGCAGAAAAAGACAAGAAAAGAGAAGAACTTCTCAAAAAAGATAAGTTTACTTTTTCTATCCAGTTGTAATAATGGAAGTTACCTATAGGATTAACACCAGAGAGGGAGATGAACTAATCATCTCCCTCTCTTCAACATATCCACATATTAAAGATTTGTTAGCGCCCTATTTCTGCGACATTGAAATTATTGATATGTCTATTGTTAGAAAAAATGGGGCTGATGTAATTAGAATGGCAACATTAAAGGAAATAGCAGACAAAACTGTAAATATTCTTGACAATTCTCCAAATGCTATTCTTTTCTACATCTGCGATTCGACTGAAAAAATACCAAACATACGACGATCAAGAAAGATTTTGTGCCAACAATACAGAGATGAACTATTTTCGAAAATGTTTGAACGATATACAGCAAATCTTGATAGCAATTGGATAGACTATAAAATTATAGCAGAAGTTGAGAATGAACCCCAATATATTCACATTATTTATAGAAAAGAACATACTGATGCAATATCCATATTAAAGCAAGAAGTTCTGAGCACGATTGAGTATATTGATAACGAAAAGTAGAAAATATGAGCAAAATTTCAGTGATAGGGATAGGGCCGGGCAGCAAGGAGGATATGACACCGTCTGCAGTTGAGGCGATTGTGGCAAGCGACGTGGTTGTCAGCTATAAATATTATATGCAGTTTGTGAAACCTCTTCTCAAAGAGGGGACGAAATTGGTGGATACGGGAATGAAGCAGGAGCGCGAACGGGTGGCGATTGC
>JABUTQ010000285.1 GCA_021443605.1 Bacteroidales bacterium
CCTTCGCACTGTGTCTCCTGAGGACACACACGGCCACAAACTGCCGGCAAGGAGCTGTCGTGAGAAATCACCTCGGCTGCCCCCGCAAAATCGGATGCAACAATCTTTGCCACAAATCCCGGAATATTGATATGCACGGGGCAGGCATTGACACACTGCGGCACCTTGCAATTCAAGCAGCGCGAAGCCTCGAGCACCGCTTCCTCTTCATTGTATCCGTAACAAACCTCTTCGAAGTTGCGAGCTCTCTCCAATGGGTCCTGCTCCCGAACCTTTATCCTTGTAAATCTGTCTGCCATAGTTATTTCCTCCCTAATCTGCACATATGGTCCTTATCCTTATACATTCCCTGGCGGCGCATAGCCTCCTCAAAATCAACCTCGTATGCATTGAATTCAGGCCCTTCCACACAAGCGAAGCGAGTCTTTCCACCAACAGTCACTCGGCACGCACCGCACATTCCGGTGGCATCCACCATAAGAGTATTGAGGCTCACCGTGAGGGGAATACCGCTCGGGCGCATCGTCTTGGTGACGAACTTCATCATTATCATCGGCCCGATGGCGACCGCATCGTCGTAACTCTTTCCTTCTGCGAGCAGCTCTTCTATCTTCGCAGTCACCAGTCCCTTGAAGCCCTTTGAGCCGTCGTCTGTACAGATATACAGATTGTCGCACACGGCACTCATCTTATCTTCATAAATCACCATCGATGCATTCTTGGCACCGAGCACCACGTCAACGACCGCCCCCTTCTCGTGGAGATACTTCACCTGCGGATAAACCGGAGCTGTTCCAAGCCCTCCTGCCACAAAAAGGTACCTGCGTCCTTTGAGGTCTGCCATCTTCGTAAACTCCGAAGGGACTCCGAGCGGCCCGAGTACATCGGCAAAAGCCTCTCCAACCTCTCTGGAACATATTTTCCTGGTGGAATCACCTATCTGTTGGGTGACTATTGTCACCGTGCCCCTCTGCTTATCGTAGTCGCTGATTGTCAACGGCACACGCTCTCCGTGCGAATCGTTTATCACAATGAGGAATTGCCCCGGCAGCGCCGAAGCGGCGATGCGCGGAGCATAGACGTCCATCAAAACAATGTTCTCTGCAAGTACCTTTTTCTCAATTATCTCAAACATAATCGTTTATAGTCTGTCAAAATTATATCCTTTTTTCTTCAGATTCTTTATAATCTCTTCAAGATGATAGTAGAGCCTGTCTGTGCGAGACTCCACAATGCCCGGATGCAACAAGATGAAAGAGCCGCCAAGACCGTTTTGTGCCTCGAACTTATAGAGGGCATCCAAAAGGACTTTGCTCGATTTGTAGTTTTTCATATCGGGAGTTGTGTAGTCTGCCGGAGTGGCTGTCCCGGGGGTATAGTTGAACACCTTCAGGCCGAGTGTCTCGAGGAGACTGACGCTTTCAGCGTTATAATGCTCATACGGAGGAAGATACCACTGCGCATCGGATGCTTTCACACCAAATTTTGCAAGCTCCGCATAATTTTTCTGCAAGTCTGTAATGATGCTGTCTGCCGACATAAGCGAAGGACGATCCGCTCCCCAATCGGCATAAAGAACGTGATTGTCTGAATGACCGCCGAGATAGTGACCTTCTTTCAATATCCTTTCAATCAACGGTTTGAACTCTGCCTTGCGAAGCGCATTGCCGGTCATGAAGAACGAGGCCTTCACTCCTGCCTTCTTGAGGGCATTGAGTATATACTCTCCACCTACAAAGTTTTCATCAGCGGAAAAAACGAAGCGGACTGTCTTGGAGTCGGGATTGAGACGGACAATCGCTCCGAAGGCATCTTTCTCGACTTTTTCCTTTTGCTGAGCTGCGCCGTCTTCTGCCATTTGTGCAAAGTAATAGCAGAGACCTGCGGCTCCGTCCATTGTAGGCTCGTTGCTTGAATAATCCCCTATGTCATCGTGATATACGGCAATGCCTTTGTTAAAATCTGCAAAAGTATCTGGTTTTGTGAGACTTGAGCCGGCTCTTTCTTGGAACAGGACATTGTAGATGGGGCCATCGACCAGACCGCCGACGGGGAGTCTCACACCCAAGCTGTTGTATGAACAGTGGGGATCGACCGGAGTATCATAGCCGGGAACATTGGCCTCGGGAAGCCCTACAATCATAGTTGTGCCCCAAGGGTTGCAGCCGAGAAGCCAGTCGCGAAGGGCAGTTTCCATTTCAAGGAACTGCTCGTCTCCGGTGGCACGACGATAGAGATTCGCCTGAGTCACTGCGGCGGAAGTGAGGTTTGATGAGCACCAGATATAAGGGACTCCGTGCATAAACGGATCTGCACCGGCGTTATCTTTCAAACACTGAAGACCTTGGCGCATAAAATCCTGATATTTCTTTGCAATCTCCTCGTCATCGGCGGTTGCGAGGTAATAGTGACCGAGGTTAATGAACGGATACCACTGATAGTGATGGTAGTAATTCTGGCAATTGGGCCAGAAAGTGGGGAACATCCACGGAGAAATCGGCTCCAAATCGCCCCAATAGTTTGCCTTCTTGAGCCAGGAAGCATCTTTACCTGAGTTATAGATGGTGGCTGCAGCAAGCTCAATATCATCTACATAGCTGTCTTCTTCGTAAAAATAGGGAGACACGAGGCAAGCGGTCTGGGTGTTGCCGGGGAACTCCTCTGCAAAATCGAATGCGGGGACAACCTTAGCCTCAATCTCAGCGGCAAATTCGGGATAGTACTGTTTCATCACCTTTGCGCCGAGGGCAAATGTTGATGCAAATTTTCCGGCTGCAGACGAAACGCCTGTGGTGCGGTTGATATATTTTCCAAGCCCCTGAGGCTTTCCGGTCACGAAATAGACACAACGGCCTGTCCCTTTGCCCCATCCGTAATCTACACTATCCTTGTAAGGCATACGGAACCCCGCGTGGTCACGGTCGTCGGCAATCTGATAGTACATCTCCTTGGGGGCGGGGTTCATCTTGTTCACCCAATCGAGACCCCACTTGGCCTCGTCCACGATATCGGGGATTCCGTTGGCACCTTTGCGGCCGGTGGCATCATATTCGTCCTTGAACACAGACTTGTCTTTTGCCTGGTCGTATGCGAATAAAAGATGGTAACAAGCTGTGGCAGAGGTGGTAAGATACTGGAGATAGTCTGTAGCATCATGCCATCCGCCGGTTACATCTATATGCTGGCCGCTCTTGGTGGGATGATCCACGATATAGCCATCGTGCTGATGGCACAGAGCCTCATTTTCAGGATTGTCCCCGCAGCGCTGGTGCCTCAGATATTTGAGCATAAAATCGGCAGTGCCGTCGTATGCGTGGGCAGAAATTTTGAAAGCCGCAGACTTCACGCCGGCGGCTTCGATATAATATCCTCCTTCATTTTTTACGGATGAGAAGTCGAGCCTGTAGGCGGTATTCAAAGCCCACTTCGAGGCATCAGACTTGATTCCCTTTCCGGAATAGACAGCCTCACCTGTCTTTGCGTCACGGACGGTGAAATCGCCTTTTACGGCATCAAGGGAAATTAGCACTGCAACTTTCTTGTCTTCAGGGAGATATCCCACCTGATTGACTCTGATCCAGCTCTGTGCGCCCGCACTTGCAAAAAGTACGAAAAGGCAGAAAGCCAGGGAAACGATTTTTTTCATAACAGTTATAGTTTGAGTTGTATTAGTTCAAACTACAAAGTTACGAAGCTCTTGCGAAATTCGGGAAAAAAGTTGCGGAATCGTAAAAATTGATGTGAAGATGACTGTTATTTCTTCTCTTCGGCAGCGTAGCCAAGTTTCTCGATGGCTTTCTGAAGGTTTTCCTTTGTGGTTTTCTTGTTGTCGAATTTGAAATAGATGGTCTTCTCTTCGAGATTGACTTTGAGGTCTTTTACACCTTTTTCGTAAGGGAGTTTGGCCTCAACTTTCTTCACGCAGTTTTTGCAGTCGATATTGGTCACAAATGTAACCTCTTCGACATTGGCCTTTTTCTTTTCATCTTGTGAAGCATAAGCATTTACGCCGATAAACATTGCGATTACAGCGATAAGGGTGATTTTAATAACCTGTTTCATAATAAGTTGTATTTTAATGATTTATATTGTTTGTTAAGATATTATTTCCAAAGAGTATATCGAAGACCGATGTAGAATTTGCGTCCCATCAGCGGCCCCCATACACAACTGGCGTTGAAATCTGAGGCAAAAGGCGTGCCCGCATTCAAGATGGGGTCGTGTTGTCTGAAATTGGTGATATTTTCGCATCCCACATATATCTCGAAACCGCTGAACTTCTTGGTAATCTGAGCATAAAGCATAGGATAGATGGGTGAAAAATCATCCTTCATAAATGAGTAGAGCTTCATCGGGCCGTTCAACTGGGCAGTGAAGTCGAATATCCATTTCTGCATCGCGGTGGCATACTGGAGATTGAGCACCGCCTTGTAACGGCTTGTCATAGGACGCTCCACAAGCTCCGGTTTTTTGGTATCCGGATTAATCATCGTAACCTTGGCATCCGTATATCTGAAAGTTGCAACCAGATTGAACCCTTCGAAAAGGTCGGAAGAAAAATCTGCCTGATAAGTGTTAGTGAAAGATCTGCCGCCACTGATATCCTTTAACGAATAGAAAACCGTAGCATTGCCATTGAATAGATTCTGGTCTGCAACCAACTGATTTATAAAGTCATTACGGAAATATTCAAAGCTCAGGAAGGTATTGTCCTCATAGCCGAACGGAAGATATATGGTGGCATTTCCGCCATACGTCCATGCCTCTTCCAGTCCAAACGGGCCGCAAAGACTTTTGTCTGATAATATGGTACTACCCGACATTACTCCCAATTCTCCACCGGTTGAGAGCACTCCCATATTGTCTGTCAGGGGGATTGGTGTGCTGAAACCTCGCCCTCCGGAGAATCTTAGGTCAAGATTTTCGGTGACACTCCATTTGAGGGTTGCGCGAGGGGCGAACAACACCCCATAGAGGGAATTGTAGTCAACTCGAGCACCAACCACAGCAGTAAACGTATCCCCGTTCAGATAGGTATATTCTCCGAAAATGCCGGCCACAGTCTCGCTGAACTTCCCCTTGTCTTCCATAAATCCGCTATATGGAGATTTCATCTTATATTCCTGATTATAAAAATCATACACGACGGACGCCCCCACTTCAAAATGGTGATTCTCGTTTCTATTGTTCTGATAGAGGAAGTTGAGGAATCCTGAAGTCTGACTGCCGAGGTACGACTTGCGGCCAAAGTACGAATCCATCTTGTAGTAGTTGAAGTCGGATACGACCGCTATAGAGGAATTTTGATCTTCATCGAGAGGATAACCCACTTTCACATAGCCGTTTATATTCTGATTCTTGATACGCGAACCCCACAAATCGGAAGTAAAGTGATCCATCGTGTTTTTGTAATCGTTTTGCCCGCCGAGACGGTCGTCCTGAAGGGCTTTTATACCAAACCGAATCTGAAGGCCGTTGTCTCCGTTGTAATAGAGCCACCTGTTCTGAAGTGAAAACTGGTTGCTTGAAGGGTCGTCGCGAAATCCGTCCTTATTGTGGTCCATAGATGCCAGAGTGCCGGAGTAGTGGGCAAGGATAATTGTATTCCATTTCTGACTAAACTGCAAAGCAGATACGACATTTGCCTCAAGCATATAGTCTGAACTGCCGTAAACGTTTACATATAAAGGAGTTTCGTCTGTTGGTTTGCGATGCTCCATATTGATTTGTCCAGTAATTGCGCCATTGCCATTGACCACGGATGAGGGGCCTTTGGCAATCTGAATGCTTTCGAGCCACTGACCGGGGACGTATGACAATCCGAAGGGAGCGGCTATCCCTCTCATCACTGGGCGGTTTTCGTCCAACATCGAAGTATAGGTGCCGGAAAGGCCGAGGAGCTTGATTTGTTTTGCTCCTGTAATGGCATCTGAATATCCGACAGTGACACTTGCGGAATTTTCAAAACTCTCGGCAAGACTGCAGCAAGCCATCTTGCAAAGGCCAGCCGCGGTGATGACTTCCGTTTTTATGGGCTTGCCTTTCATCAAGGTGGACTGGCGTGCCGTGATTACCGATTCATCAACTTCGTTGCTGCCTGTGAGATAGAAATCTGCAGATTTCATCCCGGGAGTAACAATCACAGTATCACGCGAGTAGCCGACGTATGTTGCTACAAGGGTGCTCTTGCTCTTGACTTCGAGGGTAAATACTCCGTCGGCATCGGTTTCGAGCAGCTTTTCCGCTTCGATATGATAAACCTGGGCAAATGGGAGGCGCTCGGTCTTGCCGTTGGAGCTCCTATAATATACCGTGCCGGTAAAAACTTGAGCCGAAGATGCAAGGGAAATTATTGATAATAAGATGGTTAAAATATGTTTCATTTGATATGATTCCATAGGTTATTTGTCATTCTGAGCGACAGCGAAGAAGATTTTCGCACAATGCCACTCGGGGAGATCCTTCACTTCGTTCAGGATGACGAGGTTTGCAGGGAGATCCTTCACTTCGTT
>JABUTQ010000133.1 GCA_021443605.1 Bacteroidales bacterium
AGCGAAGCCTCTCTCTCAGAGCCTCCGATAATCTCGCCAATCTTCGGGAAGAGGACATCCATCGCGCGGACTGTCTTGCCATCTTCGTTCTGCTTCATATAGAATGCCTTGATATCCTTGGGATAATCGGTGAGGATGACAGGCTTGCAGAAATGCTTCTCCACGAGATAACGCTCGTGCTCGCTCTGAAGATCCACGCCCCAGCTTACAGGATATTCAAACTGGTGGCCGTTCTTCACAGCTTCTTCGAGGATCTCGATGCCCTTGGTATACGGAAGCCTTACGAACTCAGTTTCGCTCACCCCTTCCAGACGACTGATAAGTTCACCATCATATCTGTCGTTGAGGAACTTGATGTCGTCCATACAGTTGTCCAAAGCATATTTTACCAGATATTTGATAAACTCCTCGGCGAGATCCATATTGTCTTTGATGTCATAGAAAGCCATCTCGGGCTCAATCATCCAAAACTCTGCAAGGTGGCGCGGAGTGTTTGAATTCTCTGCCCTGAAGGTGGGGCCAAAAGTGTAAATCTCTCCGAGAGCCGTGGCTCCGAGCTCCCCTTCGAGCTGTCCGCTGACGGTGAGGCTGGTTTGCTTGCCGAAGAAGTCGCGGCTATAATCAATCTCCCCTTTCTTGGTCTTGGGGACATCGTTCAAATCGAGGGTGGTCACCTGGAACATCTGCCCCGCCCCTTCGCAGTCAGATTCGGTGATAATGGGAGTATGAAGATACACAAAACCCTTGTCATTGTAGAACTTATGAATGGCGAAGGCCATTGCGTGTCTGATTCTGAGCACAGCACCGAAAGTGTTTGTTCTCATCCTCATATGAGCCACCGTGCGGAGATATTCCATTGAAGTATCCTTTTTCTGGATAGGGAAACGCATCGGATCGCACTCTCCGTAAATCTCTATCTCTTTAGCCTGAATTTCAACGGCTTGACCGCTTCCAACCGATTCAATCAAGTCTCCGCGGACTCCGATGCTGGCTCCTGTAGTAATCTTGTTCAACAGATTTTCATCGAACAATTCCGTATTTACGACAATCTGTATGTTGTTTATTGTAGAGCCATCGTTCAGGGCGATGAACTTTACCTGTTTGTTTCCTCTCTTTGTCCTTACCCATCCCTTGGCGAGAACCTCAACGCCAGGGGCCTGCTTGAGCAGTTTTACAACTTTTGTCCTTTCCATAGTATATGCTATAATCTGCAAAAATATCGATTTTAGTGTTATTATTCAAAAAATTTACTCGCCCAGTGCTATCTTAACCACATTATCTGTCTTGAGATAAATTGGATAGAAAGCGTCATCTCCCAATGGAGTGTATCGGCTGATGAGAGCCCGAACCTGAGTCATTATGATTTTGCCGGAAATCTTCCATTCCGAATCCTTCGGGACGATGCCCGCCTCAGAAGTAAATCGCTTGAAACGGCTCTCCAGATTGAGACGGTTCAAGAATGCCTCTATCGATTGCATATCGTTGAGAGAGCGCATCTCCGTCCTGTTTTCATCGGCTATCTTGTTTGCAAAACGAATCTGCATACTCTGCCTGTTGCATTTTATGAGATATTCGGTCACGCCAACCGTGTCGAGCGGGACAAACACGTCCGGAATAATTCCACCGCCACCATATACTATCCTCCCTTTTGGAGTCTCGTATTTGAGTGAATCATTGACCTTTATGCTGTCAGCACTGAACAGCTCGCCATTTGTGTATCTCTCATAAAAATCTTCTGCATAGCTCTCGTACGGCTTCTGGATACATCTACCGGTAGGGGTGTAATACCTGGCAGTCGTGAGCCTGATTCCCGATCCGTCGGAGAAGTTGATGGACTCCTGCACGAGCCCCTTGCCAAACGAACGTACTCCATATATCATCGCACGGTCATTGTCTTGCATTGCACCGGCGAAGATTTCACTTGAAGAGGCGGAATATTCATTGATGAGCACCGCAAGCTCAACGTCCTTGCAGAGCCCCGAACCATCTGCAAACATATCCTGACGGGGACGATGCACACCTTCCATATAAAAGATGAGATCACCTTTCTGTAAGAACTCGTTGCAGAGCATAAGGGCCTGGTCGAGGTATCCACCGGTGTTGTCGCGAAGGTCGAATATGAGTTTGCGCATCCCCTTGGACTTGAGAGTAGCCAGGGCTGTGATAAACTCCGGATAACTTGTACGGGCAAACTTGGAGAGTTTCACAAAGCCGGTGGTGTCGTTTATCATAAATGCCACATCCACACTCTTTACAGGAATCTTATCGCGAATAATGTCAAATACGAGAGGCTCTTTCTCTCCCATTCGGTTGAGGGTAATCTTCACATTCGTGCCGCGTGGCCCTTTCATAAGGGAGACCATAGTATCCTGCGCCATTTTCACACCGGCGACAACCCTTTCACCAACTTTGATGATACGGTCTCCGGTCATCAATCCTGCCCTTTCGGACGGGCCTCCCGATATCACACTGGTAATCACGATTGTATCATTCGGGACATTGAACTGTATCCCAATGCCGTCAAATCCTCCTTGGAGAGACTCCTCCGCCTTCTCCAGTTCCATCGGAGGGAGATAGACCGAATGGGGATCAAGCTCTTCCATAATCTTTGGAAGAATATCTTCTGTCACGGCTGCGTGATCTATGTTTTCAACATACCCATTATCAACACTTTGCAGCACGAGCATCAGTTTTGCCCAGTCGCTGTTGACAGCATTTATATCGACACTCCTGCCAGATGGTTTCACCAGACGGAATATTGATATGCCGACATATATCCCTACAAGGATTACAAGTATATATTGAAGCACGCGGCTTCTGTTCTTTTCCATTATTCTTTGAATTTACAATTTACAAACCTCAATTCCTACGCGACGGAGCAGCTGGATGCCGTCATCACTGCGATAATCGTCGTGATACACAACCCTTCTGATTCCGGCCTGAACAATAAGCTTTGAGCACTCTATGCAGGGAGATGCAGTGACATAAAGGGTGGCGCCATCGCTGCTGTTTCCGCTCTTGGCAACTTTTGTAATAGCATTTGCCTCTGCGTGAAGCACATACGGTTTTGTAAACCCGTTCTCGTCTTCACAAACGTTTTCAAATCCGGATGGAGTGCCGTTGTATCCGTCGGAAATTATCATCCTGTCTTTTACTATCAGCGCCCCCACCTTGCGGCGCACACAATATGAATTTTTGGCCCATACGGCCGCCATTTCGAGGTAACTCTTGTCAAACTGCAACTGTTTTTCGTCCATAGTCATACTTTTTATCTCTGGTACAGATATCGTTTTATGCTCTTTTTGGGTGTTTTTTCAAACTCTTCGGGGAATATCTCAACCTTTCCAATCTTGCAATAATTGGGAAGTTCAAGATTGAGGATATCCACTCCTTCCTTAATCTTGGCGAGGATTGTGTCATTGTCAAGATTCTCGGCCTGCTTGAGTTCGAGATCTGGATAGACAAGGGCGGTTAGCACGCCGTGGTCCTCAATTACAAGAGATTCACCCACATACGCAAGGTTGTTGATGCTGCTCTCTATCTCCTCGGGATAGATGTTCTGCCCCGATGCTCCAAGAATCATAGTCTTGCAACGTCCTCTGAGATAGAGGTATCCGTCGCGGTCTATCACCCCCATATCGCCGGTCTTGAACCACCCTTTGTCGGTGAAGCACTCTTCAGTCGCCTGGGAATTCTTGTAATATCCGAGGAAAACGTTGTCGCCCCGCACGAGCACCTCGCCGGGAATCTCCTTCGGATCGGGAGAGTCTATCATAATCTCCATTCCGGGAGCAGCCTTGCCGCACGAATAGAGCCTTGTGTTGTCGTATGCGGCGTATGTGATGATGGGGCCGCATTCGGTCATTCCGTATCCGACCGTAAACGGGAAACTTATCCTGCGCAAGAAGGCTTCGGCCTCACGATTGAATGCCGCTCCACCAATAATCACCTCCTTGAAACGCTCTCCGAATGCAGCCATAAGGCTTGCAAGTATCTTTTTCTCAATCATTTGGTCTATCACGGGGAGGTTGAGCAGCATCTTGATTCTCTTTTTGCTGATAAACGGCTGGAGCATATTCTTGTATATCTTCTCAATGACAAGAGGGACGGAGATGATTACATCCGGCCTTATCTCGGCAAATGCCGCAAGGAGAATCTTAGGCGTCGGGAGGCGTGTGAGGAAATATGTATGACATCCGATTGTCATCTCAAAAAGGAATTCAAACATAAGTCCGTACATATGCGCAGAAGGGAGCATTGAGACCATCTTCGACTTGTTGTTCATATGCGGCTCAGCCCATCGCGCAAACATAATGTTCGAATAGACGGCACGATAAGGGAGCATTACCCCCTTGGAAAAACCGGAAGTACCTGAAGTATAGCTGATAAGAGCCAACTCTTCCGGTTGGTCTTCATAGTAATGAATATCTTCGGAAGAATAACCCTTCGGATATTTCGCCTTGAACTCGGCATCCACAATTTCAGACATAGAGCCGGAAAGTCCGTTGCGTGAAGATATGACGCTGAAATCCTGCAGCGACACGATGGCATCAAGGTCAGGCATTTCAGACTCCGTGAGTCCTTCCCAGACATTGGAACCGACGAACAAAAGCTTTGACTCAGAATGATTTACAAGATAATGGATATTGCCCGGCTTGAATTCGTGAAGAATCGGCACAATTACGGCACCGTAGGTCATCGTTGCCAGAAAAACTACTCCCCAATTTGCCTGGTTTCGAGACACTATCGCAATCTTGTCGCCGTGAGTGATACCGCATTTCTCAAAGAGAATGTGAATCTTGGCAATATTCTCAGCCAATTCACGATAATGGTAGGTTTTTCCTTTGTAGTCCGAGAGGGCCTCACAAGTCCAGTTGGAGCTAAAACTCTCTTCAAATAAAGCATTTACCGATTTTTTCATAGTCTATCTTTTATGAAAGCACCTGCAACTCGCACAAACGGGAATATAACCCGCCGGCAGAAACAAGCGTTTCGTGATTTCCTTTTTCAAATATCCGGCCATCCTTCAGTACGACGATTTCATCTGCAAAACGCACCGTTGAAAGCCGATGGGCAATTACGACCGATGTCCTGTTTTTCATCAGCCCGATAAGAGCCTCTTGCACAAGTGTCTCATTTTCAGCATCGAGCGCACTTGTAGCTTCATCAAAAATAAGAATCGGAGGATTTTTCAGCACCGCCCTTGCGATGGCAAGGCGCTGTCGCTGGCCACCGGAGAGTTTCACCCCGCGGTCTCCGATATTAGTATCATATCCATTTTCAAGCTGCATGATGAAGTCGTGAGCATTTGCCACCTTGGCAGCTTCAATCACCTGACTTTCGGACACGTTTTCCATACCGAAAGTGATATTTCCATAAACGGAATCGTTAAAAAGAATCGTCTCCTGGGTAACGATTCCAATCTTTGAAATCAAGTCTGCAATCCGATATTCCCTGATATCCCTGCCGTCGATGAGCACCTCCCCGGAAGTCACATCCCAAAAACGGGGAATGAGGTCTGCCAAAGTTGATTTACCGGCTCCGGACGGCCCCACAATCGCAATGGTTTTCCCTTTGGGAATCAGGAGATTGATATTATTTAACACAAGCTCATTTCCGTACGAAAATGACACGTTCTTTAGTTCTATGGCGTCTTTGAACTCTGCAAGAGGAAGAGCATCTTCTATCTCCCTGATTTCATTTTCGCTATCAAGAATGGCAAAGATGCGGTTTCCTGAAACAATCCCCTTTTGGATGGAAGCGTATGCTGACGCAATCGCCTTAGCCGGCTCCAACACTCTCCAATAGAAGCCGATATACACCACGAAAGCGGGCCACGACATTCCCAACTCTCCCCTCAAGTTGAGCCACCCGCCATAAAACAGGACAAGCACAGCCACGGTGATGCCAAGAAATTCCGAAATCGGTGACGCAAGCTCCTGCCTGTTTGAGATGGAACGGCTGATTCGCCTGTGCTCATCATTGTCCTTGTCAAAACGGGAGGTTACATAGTCGTGGGCATTGAAGGCACGAATAATCCGCGAGCCCGACACCGCTTCATCGAAACGGCTTATGATTCTCCCCATAAGATGCTGTGTCTCAATCGCTTCCTTTCTCAAGCCGTGAGTAATGCGACTGATTACCAACGCCGAAATGGGAAGGGCGATGAGTGACGCTACAGTAAGTCTCGGAGACATATAGAAGAGCATTGACAGGAATCCTATCACCAGCAGGGGCTCCCTGAATATGATATGAAAGCTGCTTGCCACCGTATTCTGCACTTCGTTTACGTCGTTTGAGATACTTGACAGGATATCTCCCCTGTTCTTGTCATTGAAATAGCCTATGTGAAGGCTTGATATTTTGGTAAATAAATCCCTGCGCAAGTTGGCCATCAGGGAAGTCTTCATAGATACGAGTATCCTCTGCGACAGATACCGGCACAAGTCCGAAAAGAAGGTGGCAATTATCAGGGAAACGCAAACGAACACGAGCCCCCGCATAACCCC
>JABUTQ010000308.1 GCA_021443605.1 Bacteroidales bacterium
GGGCTTATAGATTTCGTAGATTCCTATCGCAAGTTTACCAATCTCCGAAAGCCTGTAAATGAGGCATTTTCACTGAAACCTATAGCAGAAGGCGTCATCACTCTTATGGAGGAGTCTTTTCCGGCAGTTTCTATCTCCGTTTCGGCAAATCCTGAAGATGTTATGGTCTATGCCGACAAGAGTCTGATTTCTATGGCCATCACAAACCTTGTCAAAAATGCATCTGAAGCTGTTTCGGGAGGGGGTAAAGTGGTGGTGGATATCTCAATCGATGCGGACGAGCATGTCATCATTGCCGTTGCCGATGATGGCCCTGCCATTCCTGAAGATGTGGCGGGGGATATATTCACTCCGTTCTACACAACCAAGGAGACCGGCAGCGGCATCGGACTGAGCGTTGCCAGACAAATAGCGCATCTGCACAGGGGGACAATCCAACTTGCGTCCAACATTGACGGAAAGGTTGAATTCCTGATGGTGATATAAAAATAATTGATATCTTTGCACTTTTGATTTGATTGATATTATGGAAAGAGTAAAATGCCTTATCATAGGCAGTGGTCCTGCGGGATACACTGCTGCCATTTATGCTTCGAGAGCAGGTCTGACCCCAGTATTGTACGAGGGGTTGCAGCCCGGCGGACAACTCACCACAACTACCATCATCGAAAACTTTCCCGGCTATCCCCAGGGGGTTGATGCAAATCAGATGATGGGCGATTTTCGTGCACAGGCAGAGCATTTCGGGACAGATGTCCGTTTCGGCATTGTTACCGGAGTGGATTTTACCAAACGTCCGTTCATAATCACCGTTGATGATGAGAAAACCCTTGAAGCTGACGCAGTTATCATAGCTACAGGAGCCACTGCAAAATATCTCGGTCTTGAAAGCGAGACTAAATTCAGGGGGATGGGCGTTTCGGCTTGCGCCACTTGCGACGGTTTCTTCTATCGCGGAAAGGATGTCGCCGTGGTCGGAGGTGGTGACACTGCTTGTGAAGAGGCTGCATACCTCGCCTCCCTTTGCCGCAAGGTGTATATGATAGTCCGCAGGGATGTTCTCAGGGCTTCGGTCGCAATGCAGGAGAGGGTAAAATCATTGGAAAATGTTGAGATTCTCTGGGAGTCCCAGACTGAGGAGATTCTCGGAGATGCAATGGGGGTTACCGGCGCAAGACTCGTCCGCAAGAGCGGTGAAAAATTTGAGATAAAGATAGACGGATTTTTCCTTGCAATCGGGCATCATCCTGTCACAGAGGTGTTTAAAGATTATATCCAAACAGATAAAGAAGGTTATATAATCACAGAGGGCAAGAGTTCAAGGACAAATGTCGAAGGTGTGTTCGCGGCAGGTGACGTGATGGATCCCCATTACCGTCAGGCAATCGTGGCCGCAGCAAGCGGATGCCGTGCCGCCATGGATGCTGAAAAATATCTCAATACATTATAACTGCTGGCTTGTTATTTGCTAAAGACAGGTGACCCGATAAATCCAGATAGATGAAGATAAAAACAGCAATACTTTCAGTTACAATTACTTGCGCAATGGCTCTAATGATGTCTTGCCAGTCTGAGTTTGACAAACTCTTGAATGGTTACGACACTCAGGCAAAAATGGATGCTGCTTTTGACTATTACGAAAAAGGTAAATACAACAAGGCGGCGCAGCTTTTTGAGTCGCTCACTATGACCACCAAAGGCACTCCACAGGATGACACCGTGCAGTTTTACCTCGGTATGAGCAACTACAAGTTCAAGGATTATGTCACAGCCGAGAGCAATTTCCAGCAGTTCGTAAGTGTGTTCCCCGTAAGTCCTTTCACAGAGAAGGCTCAGTTCTTACGCATAGATTGCCTCTTCAGAGGTACTTACAGGTATGAATTGGACCAGACTCCCACCAGAAAAGCACTATATGCAATAGATATCTTTATGAGGGAGAGGCCAAATTCGGAATACAATGAGGTGTGCATCAAGATGAAGGAAGACCTTGAGGAGCGCCTTGACAAGAAGGCTTTCGAGTCGGCGAAGCTCTATTACCATATGGAAGATTACCTTGCGGCAAGATATGCCCTCAAGAACGTGCTTAAGGATGATGCCGACAACTGCTATCGGGAAGAGATTATGTATCTGATTGCAAAGTCTTCATACCTCTTTGCCCTAAACAGCATTGCTGAAAGGCAATATGACCGCTATCTCAACTTCGTGGATGATTACTACAATTTTGCGAGCGAATATCCCGAGAGCAGTCACAAGAGCGAATTGGACAAGCTATACAACAAAGTAAACAATATAATAAAGAAATAGATTACGATGGAAGAAAAGAAACAAGTGGTAAACAATACCATAACCAGAGAACTTTCAAAACTTGCAGCCCCTACAGGCAATATCTACGAATCTGCAATGATTATGGCAAAACGTGCCAATCAGATTTCTGCAGAGATTAAGCAGGAACTCAGTGCAAAACTTGAAGAATTCTCAAACTTTGCAGACACTCTTGAAGAGACTTTTGAAAACAGGGAACAAATAGAGATTTCTCGCCATTATGAAAAACTTCCCAAGCCGTCACTTACTGCCATCAAGGAGTTTGAAGAAGGGAAGATTTTTTATCGCGTTGCAGAGTAATTGATTGAATCACAGAATAATGAAAAAGGTTAGAAATTTTCTTTTTGTCGCCTTTGCGATGATGCTGGCCGCTTCGTGCAGTTTTATCGATCCGGAAAGCAAGAACACTTACAACTTTCTCGGCACCTGGCACGGTTCTTCTGATGATATGAACTCGATCAGATTCTACATCTCATCCGGATCAATCAAAGGGACTGACGGCACCTCCGTGGATATGACCGGCAGGATTGTCAAGGCAACCAACGTTTCCGAGTTCTATAAAGAAATCACCGAGGGGCAGCGTGGAATGATATACATCGTCGATGACGGAACGCTCAACTGGAACGGTGACATCATCAGTGCAAAAATCGAATATGCCGAGCACATCGTGACAAAAGGCATCTACAAGACTCAAAAGATTGATACACTTGGTGTTGAGGGGATGGATCTGAGTTATGTCGGCACAACGACAGACAGAATCAATGGAAATCTATACGTAGATATGCAGTTCTCCTTCTATACCATTCAGGGATACGGACACAGCATTTGGCTCGCAGAAGATCTTACGAAGGAGAGCATTGACAGCGAAGGATGGTGCCATCTCTATCTGAGACACAGAATGACAAACACCTCCCTTTCCGGCGGAGACCTCGTATGGGGGCTTGCTTCCTTTGCAATAGACGAGCAATACAGATATGAGTTGAACGGCTTGATTATCCATTACAATTCTTTCTCGCTCGGGCAAGAGTCTCAGGTAAAAGTTTCGTTTAAGTAACTGCTTGAAAATAAATAATATAAAGGAGATGGCTTTAAGGTTGTCTCCTTTTTTTATGCTAATATCGAAATAATATATACCTTTGCCGTCCCGATTTCAGTGATGCTGACCAAACTTACTATTTCAAACTATGCGTTGATTGACGCCCTTGATATAGAGGTGCCAGGCAATCTTGTGATTATCAGTGGAGAAACTGGCGCAGGAAAATCTATTCTGCTTGGTGCTCTCTCTCTTTTGCTTGGCGGCAGGGCAGACGTTTCCGTAATCAGAGATCGCAATCGCAATTGTGTCGTAGAGGCTGAATTTGAGGATATTATCATTCGCAGGGTTGTTTCTCCATCCGGCCGTTCAAGAGCTTTTGTAAACGATGAGCCAGTTTCACTTGATGAATTGAAGCGTCTTGGCTCCTCTTTGGTGGACATTCATTCTCAGCACAGCCATCTCCTGCTCGGGGACGAGCATTTCCAAATATCTGTCCTGGACTGCTTTGCGGGAAACGGAGATCTCAAAAGGGAATATCTTGCAAAATACCGTGAATATTTGGAGTGTTGTGCACAGCTCAATAAACTCGACACTGAAATTGCAGCATACGAGAAAGAGAGGGATTACATTGAATTCCAATACAATAAGCTGGAAGAAGCACGCCTTGTGCCGGGGGAATTGGAAGAGATGGAGAAGGAGCAGAATATCCTTGCCAATGCAGAAGAAATAGGACAGCTCTATTCACAAGTGGGCGATTCATTCGAAAATGAAGCGTTTTCAGTGGAAAAATCACTGAAAGAGATAGGAGTATCATTAGAAAGATTGAAAAGGCTCGGCGTTGATACTGAAGAACTTGTGCAGAGGGTGGAGTCTTCGAGAATCGAGTTGAAGGATATTCGGGACGAAGTTGAGGCAAGAAGCGAAAAGGTTGTCAAGGATCCAATCCGCCTTTCTGTTGTAGATGACAGAATCGCTTTGATTACGGAATTGATGCGTAAATTTGGAAAAGAATCGGTTGAGGAGTTGATGGAATACAAAGATTCTTTGGCTGAAAAACTTTCGGTGGGAATCGATTTCGGGAATACAAGAAATACAGTGGCTGCCAAGTGCGAATCTCTTGACAATGAATGTGATATGTTGGCAGATAAACTTTCTCAATCCAGAAAAGAGGCAGCTCCGAAGTTATCGGAAGAGATTCGCAAAAGCGCTGTCTCTCTTGAAATGCCATTCTGCGTTTTCAGGGTTGAGGTGGGCGATGCCCCCACAAGGGGAGAAGAGGGGAAAAACACAGTTTCTTTTATGTTCTCGGCAAATGGGGAGCACGGAGTGAAAGAGTTGGGCAAATGTGCATCAGGGGGCGAAATGTCCCGCATAATGCTATGTATTAAGGAATTGCTCGCAAGATATACAGGAATGCCAACCCTTGTCTTTGATGAGATAGACACCGGCGTTTCGGGTAGTGTTGCCGCCAAGATGGGGCAGATGACGGTAAAGATGGGGGAGAATATGCAGGTGATTGCAATCACCCACCTGCCACAGGTTGCTTCCCGCGGCTCATCCCATTTTGTCGTAAAGAAAACGTTTTCACCTGATGGCGGAGCTACAACCTCCATCGGCAGGGTTGAGGGAGATGAGCGGGTAAGGGAGATCGCTCGTATGCTGAGCGGGGAGAATCTCACTGCAGAGGCGGTCGAGAATGCAAAAGTGCTTTTGAATGAATAACTGATACACTAATACAAACACAAAAACTTAAAAAATGAGATTAATTATTGAAGAGTCTTACGGAAAGATGTCGCAGTGGGCGGCAGCTTATATCGTAAAGAGAATCAACGACTTCCAGCCGACACCCGAACATCCTTTTGTCCTCGGTCTCCCCACGGGCAGCACACCAATCGGGACATACAAGGAACTGATTCACCTCTATCAGATTGGCAAGGTGTCCTTTGCAAATGTGGTCACCTTCAATATGGATGAATATATCGGCATTCCCGAAGATCATCCTGAGAGCTACCATACTTTTATGTGGAACAACTTCTTCAGTCATATCGACATAAAGAAGGAAAATGTGAATATCCTCAATGGAAATGCTGAAGACCTTCAGGCAGAATGCAAGAGATATGAAGATAAGATAGCCTCGTATGGCGGCATCAATCTTTTTATGGGTGGAATTGGCCCCGATGGCCATATCGCTTTCAATGAGCCCGGATCGTCACTCGCCTCAAGGACACGTGTTAAGTCCCTCACCACAGACACGATTATTGCCAATTCCCGTTTCTTTGATCACGACATCAACAAAGTTCCCAAGACTGCACTCACGGTTGGAGTCGGCACAGTTATGGATGCTGAAGAGGTTCTTATCCTCGCAAACGGTCACAATAAAGCCCGCGCACTCCGTCACGCAATCGAGGAGTCCATCAATCATATGTGGACAATCTCAATCCTCCAGCTCCACCAAAGAGGTATCATCGTATGCGACGACGCCGCCACTATCGAACTGAGAGTGGGTACCGTAAACTATTATAAGGATATTGAAAAGGATAATCTCGACCCTGCGAAGCAAATCTGAGATTAGCGAGAAACAATCCTGTAGCCGGGATTATAGATGATATTGACGGTGGCGTTATTTACAACGCCGCCGTTTTCTTTTCTGATGAAACGCATATTTGATTGAAGCAACGATTTAGGGTTCTCTTCAATCTTTTTGATAAAGCGTTTCCCATATTTGTCCAGAGTGGAGAAGAAGTAGGAGGCGATATCATAGCCTTGGAAGGCGTATGCCGTTGGCTCACAATTATATAGCGCTCTGTATCTGCGCACGAAATCCCTCACTGTCGCCTTGTTGTAATCGATGTAGTAGGGGAGAGAGATATGGGTGTTTGTCGAATGGAAAGACTCCACTTCAATGGACTCGAAATTGCGCAGTTTCTGACTGCAATAGAGGGATACCTTGTATCCGAGGGAATCCTTTGCAAGGATGTTCGCATTTCTGACCATATCGGCTGTAATAGCCTCTTTTTCACTTCCTATGATGATATGGTTCTTACCCTCGTGAGACATCTTCGACTTGATTACAGCATCTATCCCCCTGCCGTCGAGGATGCCGTATGACACCTCCTTGTATGGAAGTCCGTTGTTT